>CAVGMK010000105.1:0-12597 GCA_963630135.1 Oscillospiraceae bacterium | reverse complement strand
GTCCACGAGAATGCCGTCTTCGTCGATTGGCGTGCTGGCAATCGTCATACCCTCATCACGGAAAATCTCGCGCACCGGACCGTATCCCGGCTGCTCGGTTGCCACGTTAGTAATCTGAAGCTCCCGGAGAATGCGCACCAGCTGCACGGCGAGCTGCTGCGAGCCGGCACCGATAACCACCTGCGAGGAATGGCACTTCACATCCCGGCGGGCATAGAGGTACTTCGCAATCTCATAGCGGAGCGCCTGCTCACCCTGCACATCGGCTTCCGTCTGGAGCATGTTGGAATGCTCATTGAAGACCTTGTTCATGCACTTCTTCCACTTGGAGAATTCGAAGCTCTGCTCATCATAGATCAGCGAACGCTCCCGCACCGTCGGGGAATCATCCCCCGGCAGGATATCCTCGAGGGATTCCTCTTCCATCTCCATCAGGTCGCTGGCCGCCTCTGCAATCTTCTCGCTGACGTAGTAGCCGGACTTCGGACGGCTCTCGATATACCCTTCTACCAACAGCTGATTGTAGGCGGTCTCCACCGTGGTCACGCTGATTTCGTTCTCCTTGGCGAATTTCCGAAGCGACGGCACCTTGCTTCCCTGCGGAAGTTCCCCGGACAGAATCTTCTCCTTGAACTGATTATAGATCTGTACATATAGGTTGGTGTCTGAACTGTTATCGAGATTGAGCATAACCTGCTTCATAATGCACTTTTTCTCCTATCTGTTTATGTGAAAATATAATTTTTTGTATATTTTGTAGCATACACAACGGTGTTATTATATATCCATCGAGATGGTAAATCAATGTCTATTATCATTTAACGAAATTAATACTATAGACTGAATGAACGGAATCACAAATGAAATGGCTGAGGAAATGACAGCTCTAGAAGACAGCGCCATCGAATGGCGCCGTCAAGAAAATGAGATTCGAAAGAGGATGAATTGGATAGGTCGCAAATAGAAGCCTATGTAATTGGCGGACGGCGCCCGAGAGAAGAATCCATCGCCGATATTCACACCCGCATCAATCGAGCCCAGGACATTCCGCGTGAAATAAAGAAAGAAGGCATTCGCAATGAACGAAACACCGAACAAACGAAGTAATCAACCGAATAACAATCCGAACACCAAGCTGATGGTTCTCACCGCCTTGCTGACAGCCATGACCACGCTGGCCACGCTGTTCTTCCGGTTCCCTATCGGGAATGGCTATATTCACTTAGGAGATTCCATCATATTGCTCGCCGCCATACTCCTTCCATGCAGCTATGCGCTCTTCGCCGGTGCAGTCGGTGCCTGCCTCGCGGACATCATCAGCGGATATGCGGTCTGGGCGCCGTGGTCCTTCTTCATCAAGCTGGTGATGGTGCTGATTATGCAGGCAGCGCTTCACTTCGCGGACCACGCCACGGAGGATTCCCTTCACATTCTGAAGGTACCTGCTGCCGAATTCATCGGCTTCCTCCTCGCCGGCATTGAGACCGTCGCCGGTTACTACGTGGCCGAAGGCATCATCTACGGCAACTGGATTACACCGGCGGTCGGTGCGCCGTTCAACTTCTTGCAGGTTCTGGTCGGCGCTGTGCTCGCCGTCTTAATCTCGCAGGCGATGTACCGCGCAGCCAGCAGTTTCCCGTTCCGCTATCGCCGGAAGTAATAGGATTGCCGGAAGTCTATGCCGGTCAAAAATATTTTTACCCGAACCGAAAACGTCCGAGGAGATGAAGCTGTCATCCCTCGGGCGCTTTTGCATTATCATATTACGACCTACGACGCCTCGAAATCCATGCCCTCCGTCGTGGACACCGAATCATCCGAACCGTAGAAGGCCGCCTCGATGCCGTCCTGCTGGGCGATGAATTTCTTCGCGGCCTTCGTGCCCTTCATCAGGCAGATGGTACTCATTGCGTCAGAATCCATGGAGGAATTGTCGGTGGTCACCAGCGTCACGGCTTCGAGGTCCGTGGTCACTGGGTAGCCGGTCTCCGGGCTCAGGATGTGGTGATAGATCTTCCCGTCGATCTCGAACTGGCGTTCATAGATGCCGGAGGTCACGACCGTGCCCTCGCCGATGTGCGTCTTGCCGATGATTTCCTGGCGGTCAGTGAACGGCTTCTCGATGCCGATGGTGAAATCCGAGCCATCCGGCTTCGTGCCGATGGTCACGATGTTGCCGCCAAGGTTAATCACCGCGGAGGTCACGCCCTCGTCCTGGAGGACCTTGCGCATCTCGTCGGCGACGTAGCCTTTGGCGATGCCGCCCAGGTCAATCTTTGCCTCCGGGTCGAGGAGCCGCACCTGGTTGCCGCTAATCTCGATGTTGTGATAGTCCACGTGCTTCACGGCTTCCGCCAGGTCATCCTCATCCGGCAGCTTCGGGTCATCCGAATGGAAGTCCCAGAGGTCCGTCACGCGCCCGATGGTGATATCGAATTGTCCGTCCGACAGGTCGCCGTAATGAATGCCCGCCTGGATGACGGTAATAGCGTCATCGCCCACGGTCACCCACTCGCCGCCGGCGCTGTTGATCTTGCCCACGTCGCTGGTATCTTTCTTGTTAGTCAGGAGCTTGTCGAGTTCGCGGCAGCGGTCGTATGCTTTGTCGATGGCCACGTTGGCCTCGTCCTCGTCCAGCCCGTCGTTGATCTCGTAGACGGACACGCTGCACGTCGTGTCGAGGAAATAGTTGTCCTTCGACACGGGCTCCACGTCCGTGTTACTATTGCATCCGGTCTGTGTTATAATGACTAGGAGTGTGGCCAGCGCAACCAGCAGTCTGGCCTTCCGATGGAGGGAATTCGTCACGATATATTCCTTTCTGTTTCTATATTCTCTATTTCGATATTCATCCAGATTGAACCAGTATCTGGCACGTAGCCCGCCCAGTACAATTGGCTGCATCCGGCCGATAGGGAGCCTCCCGCTTCACCGCACAGCGTGGCACAAGGCGTCACACGGCTTGTCCAGCGCGAAGCCGGCCGCGATTCGTTACGTGATTCAAATACGACCAAGGAGCTGTATGTTCAAGAACATCATCCGCAAAGCAGATATCATCCTGGCCATCGCCCTGATTCTCATCGGCGGTGCATCGTCTTTCGCCCTGTCCCGCTATGACATGGCCGGAAGCCGTGTTGTCGTGGAAGTAAATGGCCAAGTCTACGGCAGCTACTCGCTGTCCGAGGACCGAACCATCGACGTTCAGCGTGGCGACCACACCAATGTGGTCAAAATTAAAGACGGTGAGGTTTCCGTCACCGAGGCGTCCTGCCATAATCAGGTCTGCGTCAAGCATAAGGCCATCCACACCACCGGAGAGAGCATCATCTGTCTTCCGAACAAGGTGGTCGTCAAGATTCAAGGGGAAGGAGGAAATGAATACGATGCCATCTCCAGCTAAGAATTCGCAGGATTCGTTATCTTCATCCACCAAACCATCGCTAGCGGAACAATCGCCAGCCAATTCGCAGCCGGTATCTTCTACGTCCCGAGCGGCGGATTCTCGACGTTCGAAAGCCTCGAACCGGCGGGCTTCCTCTTACGACCAGCGTACCAACACCGTCGCCATCACCGCGCTGATGGTCGCACTTGCGCTTATTTTCTCGTACGTTGAAGCCATTATACCATACAATCCCGGCATCCCGGGTATCAAATTGGGAATTGCCAATATCGTCACCCTGATTGCGCTGTACAAGCTGTCCGCGAAGCACGCCTTTGCCGTCAGCGTCATTCGAGTTATTATCGCCGGGCTGTTGTTCAACGGCCTCTTCGCCGCCGTCTATTCCCTAGCCGGTGCAATGCTCAGCCTCGCCGGCATGACTCTCCTGAAGGCCACCGACAAATTCAGCATTGCCGGCGTCAGCATGGCGGGCGGCGTCCTTCACAACATGGGACAGCTTGCTGTTGCGGCGCTTCTTCTCAGCGACACGAAGATTTTCTTCTACTTCCCGGTGCTCCTCTTCTCCGGAATGATTACCGGAATCATCATTGGGCTGGGCGCTTCTGTGATATGTCAACGAATTAAAGCACTCTAAGATTATTTATTTTCGTGTGAATCTACAAATATTTAATTATTTTTATATGTATATTTAGAATTTTTGTTGACTTATCTCTCTAAGTGTATGATAATTAGAACTGTAATTGAGAGATTACATCGTGCTAATTGAGATCGAAATAATATACTCTTTCTTCTCCTTTACCTTACCTAACCATTATTTTGATCCGATCCTAATAGAGATACAACAGCACATATACATTACCTCGAAGGACCAGCGGCGATGGATGCGCCGCTGGTCTTCTTCTGTATATTCCCTTTTGTCCGATAAGTAAGTGTATTTCCCCATTGAAAAAAGCCGGTGGCAATCGCCACCGGCTTTCGATTCATTATTCATTCATTATTCATTCATTATTGAAATGATGATTGAATCAGTGGAAGAATTATTCTTCCTCTGTGCTCCATGCCTCCAGCTTGTTGGAGAATGCCCACAGGATAGCACCGAAGATGATAACTACTGCAGCGCATCCGCCGTAACCAGTTGTGAAGTCCATGCCTTCCAGCCACATGTATACGGTTGGATAGATCTTCTGAGCGAAGAATACAGCGATAGGCCAGAAGCCAAGCAGGAATCCGAGCAGCTTAGCCGGAGCGAACTTCGAGATGAAGGAGTTGCCCAGCGGGGAGAATACCATCTCACCAACAGACATCAGCAGGGATACCAGAGCCAGCCACATTACCGAGCACTGACCGTTCTTGTCAGCGATCATGTTGCCGATTACCATAGCGATGTAGGATACACCAACGAGCATGCAGCCCAGAGCGGTCTTTCTGAACATGGACATGTCGCCCTGAGGTCTCTGAGCCATCTTACGCCATACCATAGCCAGAACCGGTCCGAGGATGATGCATACGAGAGCGTTCATGGAGTCGAACCAGGATGTCGGAATCTGGAAGCTTCCGATGTACCAATTAGCCTTGTTCATGAAGGAATCGCCATCGCCGTAACCGAATCTGTAGTATGCTGGCATGTAAGCCATGTACCACAACATCCAGAACAGAGCGGACAGCAGGGTCAGCAGAACGATAGCAACGACCTTCTTCTTGTCGCCGGAAGTCAGCGGAGCGTTCTCCTGAGCTCTCTTCTCCTCAGAGATGAACTCACGGGAATCCTTCTTGAATGGGGTCTTGCCCAGGTCGCCCAGAGCAGCCTTACCACCAACAGTGAACCATACCAGGTCAACGAGCAGGAAGATACCGCAGAGTGTGAATACGCCGGTGAAGCTCATGGTTCCATTTGTAGCCAGTACAGCGATGAAGGTTGTACCAACGAAGGAACCGATGTTAACGAAAGAGTACTGGATGGAGAAAGCTTCGTCCAATTCGTCCTGATCGGTGAACTGAAGTCCGTTAACGCCAGACAGGTTACCCTTGAAGAGACCGGTACCAACGGCAACGAGAATAATCATTACCCATACCATCTTCAGGTCTGTTGCCATTCCGGCACAGATGTAACCAAGTCCCATCAGCAGCATACCGAGCTGAACGCAGAGTCTTGGGCTGAGCCAGTGGTCAGCAACATATCCGCCGATCATCGGTGTGATGTAGGTCCATGCTACGAAGTTAGCGGACAGTGCAGAACCCTCTGCGTTGGACAGACCCAGTCCACCAGATACTACGTCCGTAGCAATCCAGATTGCCAGCAGGTACTTTACAGTGTAGAACGAGAGACGCTCGAAGGAGAATCCCAGCGCGCATACGTAAAAACCAAATGGCTTGCCTTTTTTTGCAGTTTCCATTTTTTTACCTCCTAAAGTAATAACGATAAATGATGAATAATTGCTCCAAGTCTACTTGCGTAGGCTTGTTCCTGCACCTTGTCAGTTCATAGAATTGACAAGACACTTAATAGACCGTGGTCTACTATGGGTGATTTTATCACCTTACCTTCACATTGTAAACACTTTATTAGGATTTTTTTAACAATTTCCGCACCGCGGCCACGATATCCTTCGCCGTCATGCCGTACTTCTCCAATAGCTCTGCCGGCTTGCCGGATTCACCGAAGGTATCCTGCTGGCCAACCATAGCCATCTTGCATGGCGCATTCTGAACCACGACTTCCGCTACTGCGCTGCCCAGTCCACCGATGACGGAATGCTCCTCTGCAGTAACAATCGCGCCGGTCTCCTGTGCCGCCTTCACGATGATATCCTGGTCAATCGGCTTGATGGTGTGCATGTCAATGACGCGAGCGGAGATTCCCTCTGCAGCCAGCGTCTCTGCGGCTTCCATCGCATCCGCTACCAGAATACCGGTGGCGATAATTGCCACATCCGATCCCTCGCGAAGCTGTGTACCCTTGCCGATTTCAATCGCATCTGCCTGCTCGTCCGAATACAGCACCGGCACGCCGGATCTGCCCAAGCGAATGTATGCCGGGCCATCCATGGCTACGGCTTCACTCAGGAGCTTCTTGGCGCTGACCGCATCCGCCGGGCAGAGCACAGTCATTCCCGGAATCTCCCGCATCAGCGACAGATCCTCGAACGTCTGATGGCTCGCTCCGTCCTCGCCCACGGTAATGCCCGCGTGAGTGGCACAAATTTTGACATTAGCTCCTGTATATCCAATCGAATTCCGGATGATTTCATACGCTCTTCCGGCGGCAAACATCGCGAACGTGCTGGCGCATACGACATGGCCGGAGAGGGCGATGCCGGTCGCCTCCGCGTACAGATCCTGCTCGGAAATGCCGCAGTTCACAAAACGTTCCGGATACGCCTCCGCGAACTTCTTCGTCTTGGTGGAGCCGGACAGGTCCGCATCCATGACCACGAGTTCCGGGCGCTTCGCGCCTTCCTCCACCAGGAATTCCCCATACGCCTCGCGGGTTGCTATCTTCTTCCCATCTGCCATTACTGTACACCTCCCAGCTCTTTGATTGCCTGCTCGAACTGTTCATCGTTCGGCGCCTTGCCGTGCCAGCCGGCCTGATCCTCCATGAAGGATACACCGCAGCCCTTGTGCGTCTTCGCGATAATCGCGGTCGGCTGCCCCTTCGTCTCCTTCGCCTCATCCAGTGCGGCCAGGAGATCCGGGAAACTGTGGCCATCCACGTTCAGAACATGCCAGCCGAAGCTCTGGAATTTATCGCCAATCGGTGCCACCGCCTTGACATCATCCACCTTGCCGTCAATCTGCAGTCCGTTCCAATCCACAATCAGCGTCAGGTTGTCGAGATGCCGGTGCCCTGCTGAGAGCGCCGCCTCCCAGATGATACCTTCCTGCAGCTCGCCATCGCCGCAGAGCGCGTAGACTCTGCCCGGATTCTTGTCCATCTTGCCGGCCGTCGCCATGCCGACCGCTACCGAGAAGCCCTGGCCCAGCGAGCCCGTAGACATTTCAATGCCCGGCACCTTGTGCATATTCGGATGCCCCTGGAAATGGCTGCCCAGCTTGCGCAGCGTCATCATCTCCTCCGGATCGTAGAATCCTCTCTCCGCCAGCGTCGCATACAGCGCCGGCACTGCGTGGCCCTTGGACAGGACGAACTTGTCGCGTCCTTCCATCTTCGGATTCTTCGGGTCAATGTTCATCTCGTCGAAATACAGCGCAGTCAGGATGTCCGTCGCGGACAGGGATCCGCCCGGATGGCCCGAACCGGCTTCGTGGATTGCGCGGATGACATTCATCCGAATTCTGCGAGCTGTTTCCTTCAGCTCATCGTAATTTCTACTATTCACAATATCCTCCCATTTCATCTGGTAAAAACATCAATTTATTATATTCTTGAAACTTCCGATTGTCCATACAATGCGGCCGGCTATGCTATTCGGAATATCTGTCCGGCAGTCAAATTTGCTCCGTTCGTTGGGTTCACCACCCGGATGCTTCGAATCCATCCGCCTGCGTTCGCCATCCCGGCGGAGCGGTGAAACCAGTCCTCGCATTGCTGGTGCCGACCGATTTCATTCACTATGCAATCTCGTCTGCTACGCACTGTGCGCGTCATAAATGTAGAAAGTACTTCGCCATCACGAAATACGTTCCCAGCGACACCATGTCGGTCAGGGAAGCCATCATCGGTCCGGACATCAGCGCCGGGTCGACGCCGACCTTCTTCGCCGCCATCGGCAGCAAGCCACCGAAGCACTTGGCGATGATGACAATCAATAGCATGGAGACGCAGACGGTCATTGCCACCAGCACCCCGTTGTGATCCAGCCAGACGATGCGGAAGAAGTTCACCGCGCTGACGCAGAGACCAATCACGATGCTGACCCGGAACTCTTTCCAGCAGACCTTAAGCACATCCTCCAGCTCAATCTCACCGGTCGACATACCGCGAACGACCAGCGTCGTCGTCTGCGTACCGGAGTTACCGCCGGTACCCATCAGCATCGGCATGTACACGACGAGTGCCACGACCGCCGACAGCGCATCCTCGAACCGGGCAATCAGACCGCCGGTGATGAAATACGAACACATGAGAAGCAGCAGCCACGGGAGCTCCGCCTTGACATGATCCATCACGGACATGTCCAGGTACTCCTTATCGTTCGAATCAATGACACCACCCATACGCTCAATATCCTCCGTCATCTCTTCCTCGATGACATCTAAGATATCGTCGACGGTGATGATACCGACCAGCCGACCTTCGTTGTCCACAATCGGAATCGCCAGGAAACCGTACCGCTTGAAGAGCTCGGATACTTCCTCCTGGTCGTCATCCACATGCGCTAGGATGATGTCTTCGCTCATCAGCTCCGAGATTCGCTCGTTCTCCGGCGCGATGACCATCGACCGCAGCGACACGATGCCCTGCAGCTTCCGACCGCCGGACAGCACGTAGCAGGTGTAGATGGTCTCGGAATCCATTCCCACATCCTTGATGTGTTCCAGTGCCTCCTTCACCGTCATATCCTTCCGGAGCTCGATGTAATCCGGCGTCATCAGCGAGCCGGCGCTGTTCTCTTTATAACGGAGGAAAGTGTTAATCTGGTGCCGCTCGTTCTTCGGCGTATTCGCCAGGATTTTGTCCACCAGGTTCGCCGGCAGCTCCTCCAGCACGTCGATCTTATCGTCGAAATCCAGCTCATCCAGAATGTATTGCACCTCGGGATCCGTAATCACGTTGATGATCTCCACCTGATTGTCCACGTCCAGGTTCGGGAATACATCCACGGACACGTCCTTCGGCAGCGTCCGGAACAGCACAATCGCCTTCTGCATATCATACTCGCGCATGATATCTTCCAGCATCTCCGCAATATCTACCTCATTAAATTTGAGGAGCTCATCACGGCACTGGAAATATTTCTTCTCTTCCAGCAGATTGAAAATCTTCTCTTCCGAATATTCGAAAGTATCATCCATATCCCGAATGGAATTCTCCATGATTCGCCCTCCTTTCCCTTTTCTTCTGTCATTCTTGTCTTCTACATTGGTCTTTCTGTCAGGCCTGCCTTGTGGCGTAGCCATCTATACTATTATATCTGTTATCCGTCGGTAATTATTGTAAAAAATAATTTACTTTTGGCCGGGACTTCCGAGGGAGCAGCCGTACTCGCATCTCATCCGCTACGTGTACCGGCCGTCATCGCCTGGCAGGATGCCCGGTTCCGCATCATTTCCAGGCGCCGCATGGCAAACGGGGAACTTCGCGCTATTCACCTTGCGATGCCTCGCCGGTGTTTCCATGCAAGGAATGAAAATCTTCTGGCGCTATTCGCCTTGCGGGGCCTCGCCGCCCAGCATCCGGATAATATCTTCTTCCGTGATAATCTCCACGCCCAGCTCCCGGGCCGCCTTGTTCTTCGACGAGCCGGAATTCGGGTTGTTGGTAATCAGGTAATCCGTGCTACCGCTGACGCTGCCGGCGACTTTGCCGCCTTCACTCTCGATGGACAGCTTGAGTTCCTTGCGGTTCGAGTAGTGCTCCAGCGAACCGGTGATGACGAAGACCTTGCCGCTAAGGCCGGTGCCCTGCTCCTCGAAGGCTTCGTCCAGGTGGAGGCAGCCACGAAGCCGCGCCACCATCGCCGCGTTCTCTTCGTCTTGGAAGAACGCCGCGTAGTCCTTGGACATCACGCTTCCCACGCCGTCGATGTTCTGAAGGTCCTCCTCCGTCAGGTGACAGATGGTCTCCCAGTTATTCCGGCAGGCGCGGGCAATCTGGTTCGCCATCGTCACGCCGATTCCCGGGATGCCCAGAGCCGTCAGTACACGCGCCGGTGTGGTGTTCCGGGCGTTCTCGATGGATTCGAGCAGCTTCGTACAGGATTTCTCGCCGAAGCCCTCCATCTCCTGGATGTCCTCCCGGTGCGTCTCCAGCTCGAAAATATCCGGGAAGGAGCGGATGAAGCCTTTACCGATGAGTTTCAGAAGCGTCTGCTCCGACAATCCCTCGATATTCATGGCGTCGCGGGACACGAAGAGGCAGAATCGTTTCACCTGCTTCGCCAGGCAGTCCGGATTGATGCAGGTCAGCACCTTCGTGCCGGCATCCGCGCGGATGCTCGTCTCACCGCCGCAGACCGGACACACCTTCGGAATCTCCAGATTGCCGCTTCCGGTCAGGTTGCCGCTGACCTGCGGGATAATCATGTTGGCCTTGTAGACCGTAATGCGGTCGCCGATGCCGAGGTGAAGATCTTCCATTATATTGATGTTGTGAACCGAGGCCCGGCTGACCGTGGTACCCTCGAGCTCTACCGGATCGAAGATGGCCACCGGATTCAGCAGACCCGTGCGCGATGGGCTCCATTCAATCTCACGGAGTACCGTCTCCGCCGTCTGGTCCCGCCACTTGAAGGCGATGGCGTCCTTCGGGAACTTCGCCGTCGTTCCCAGCGAAGCCGAATAGGCCAGATCCTCCAGCGTCAGCACCAGGCCGTCAGACGGAATCTCGAATGTCGGAATGCGTGACTCGAATTCGTCCACCATCGCCAGCAGACTACTCTCATCCACCTTCCGGTATTCCACCACGTCGAATCCCTGCTCGCCCATCCAGCGCATCTGGTTCTCCCGGCTACCGCCAAAATCCACCTCCGGCGCCTCACTCAGCGTGAAAGCGTAGAATCTCACGTTCCGCTCTGCCGTCACGCGGCTGTCGAGCTGACGCACGCTGCCGCTGCAGAGGTTCCGCGGGTTCTTGTATTTCGCGTCCGCATCGTCGATGCGTTCGTTAATCTTCTCGAAATCGTCATAGCGGATGACCGCCTCGCCGCGCACAACCGTATGCCCCTTGTGCGGAATGCGTTTCGGCACGTTGACGAAAACCTTCGCATTCGGCGTAATCACCTCGCCGACATCGCCGTTGCCGCGGGTCACAGCCTTCTCCAGCCGGCCGTTCTCGTACGTCAGCACCACGGTCAGTCCGTCGAGCTTCCAGGAGAGTAGTGCCTCCTGGCCGCCCAGCCAACTGCGAAGCGCATCGCGGTCCTTGGTCTTGTCGAGGCTCAGCATCCGCTTTGCGTGCCGTTCCTTCGGCAGCTCCGACTGCACCGTGTAGCCGACGTTCTGCGATGGGCTGTCCGCCGGAACGTATCCCGTCTTCTCTTCGAGTGCTAACAGCTCATCGTACATCGCGTCGTACTCGTAATTCGTCATAATCTCGCTGGCATCATCGTAGTACGCCTTGGATGCCCGGTTCAGTGTCTCCGTCAGCTCGTCAATTCGCTTCTTCATCTCTTCCATCTGATTCTCTACCTGATTATCCATCTCGTTTCCCCTTCCAATCCACCATCCGATTCATCCATCAGTTCACCCTGTTTCTATCGGGATCTGTGGTTCTTCTTCTATCGTCTCACCGGATTCGCCCGGGTTCCGGCCGGATTGCGTCGATTCATCATTGAATTCGGTGATTCTTCTCTTATCGCATTCTCTGCGAATCCGGTTTCCGGCTTTCCTAGCGTTCCCTGTGATTCGTACATTATTCCACTTTCTCGATATTCACGTAGCCCTTGCCGATTCGTTTGATTCCCACGGAATCGAAGGCAATCGTCAGCACCTTACCGTTGTCTTCAAGGAGCATGCCTTCCCCGAACTTCGGGTGCCGCACCTGGTCCCCCACCGCAAGGTCGTCGTTCGAATATTTCTTCTCCACCTGCCTGGTCGCGTACTTCAGGCTGTCGAACGGCCGTCCTTTCGGCGTCCCGGAGAACCCGTCTTCGGTTCCGTAGCTTCTCCCCCGGTATAAATAATCTCCATACAGCCCGCCGTCTCCGGCCAGGCCGCCCTGGCGGGCTTCCTTCTGCTTCGTCGTTTCCCCTTCGATGTACTTCTTGTCCATCTCATCAAGGAACACGGACTCCGTCGTATAATCCGTCCTGCCGTACAGCATGCGCGTTGTCGCGCTGGTCAGGTAGAGCTTCCGCTTCGCCCGCGTGATGCCCACGTAGCAGAGGCGCCGCTCCTCCTCCATCTTGGATTCATTATCGAAAGCCGTCGTGCCCGGGAACACACCATTCTCCATGCCCGGAATGAAGACCACCGGAAATTCCAGACCTTTGGCGCTGTGAAGTGTCATCAGCACCACCGCATCTTCATTCTCATCGTGGTTGTCAATATCCGCCATCAGCGTGATGCGCTCAAGG
>CAVGMK010000104.1:0-19521 GCA_963630135.1 Oscillospiraceae bacterium | reverse complement strand
CTGATGTGGTAATCTTCCCCGCCGCGGCTTCCCACGGTCACAATCCGTGCATTCCCCGGCTGGTGCGCTCTGGCATTCTCCAGCGTCAGAATGTCGGAATCGGTGTTGATGACCAGCGTATTATCCGGTGTGAAACCCGTCGCCACACGCAGCTTCTCATCCAGCAGCGCCTCCCGCGTGCCGTACACCTCGAGATGCGAGGTGCCCACGCATGTCACAACTGCTGCTTCCGGCTTGGCAATCTGTGCCAGCTCGCCAATAGCACTGCCGTATCCGGCGCCCATCTCGATGACGGCCACCTCGATATCGGTCGGGAATGAGAATGCCGTCAGCGGAATGCCGAATTCGCTGTTGAGATTTCCCGGTGTCTTGCCGGTGCGGTATTTGCTCCGAAGTACGCTGTAGAGAAATTCCTTCGTGCTGGTCTTTCCCACACTGCCGGTTACGCCCACCTTGCGGAGGCCCTTCCAGTCGTCCAGATACTTCTCGCCCATAGCCATCAGGGCCCGCCGCGTATCCTTCACCAGGATAACGTTGACGTCACCGCATTCGGCCATCTGCTTCGCCCAGCCTTCGTCGGAAACCACCACGTTGTGACATCCCTTCTCTCTTACGTCGGGTAAAAAACGATGGGCATCTACCCGTTCCCCGATGATGCAAAAGAACAGGCAGTCCGCCGGTACGTTCCTCGAATCGATGGATACCGACTGAATCTCCTTGTACTCACCGGAGTCTCTGTAGATTGTTCCGCCTGCTGCCGCTGCAGCATATTCCAGGCTGATGCGTTTCATATACTAATCCTCTTTGTTACTCTATTGCTTCGCTTACATTCTTTGCGATTTGCCGCACGCCGCTTGGTCTCTCGATGCTATAGCCGATTGGCACATTTGCTGTCGGTGCCTTCTCCCCCCGGCACGCGATTGCGGCGCGCATCGTTTCTTTTCTCTTTCTTCAGCTTGCGTCCTAGCTATGCCTCTCACTTCTCAGCGATTCTTCGCATCGCTACCGCGCGTCTCTTATCTATCCGCGGTTACTCGCTATAGATATACACGGTGCTCTTCGCGCTGACCTTCGTCCCCGCCTTCGGGTACTGGTCCACCACATTGAAGGAGCTTCCGGAGCCCGCCGGCATCACCTTGTATTTGAGGCCTTTGGCCGACAGCTTGTTGATGGCGCTCTGGCTGTTCATGTTGGTAACCTTCGGCACCGTAACGGTTGCCGTGGTCTCCTTCTTCTCGTTCTTCGCGTACTTCTTCTCCACGCCGAGGTACGGAAGGACATTGGACATAATCTGTTTCACGATTGGGCCGGCGTTGGTCGCACCGAATTCGCTGCCCTTCGGACGGGTTACCATGACGAGGACGGTAACCTGCGGGTCATCCATCGGTGCCATGGCGATGAAAGAAGCCACGGTATCGCTGGAATATCCGCCGTTGGCCGCGATATTCGCGGTACCGGTCTTGCCGCCAATCCGGTATCCCGGGATGTAGGCCGCACTTCCGCCGCCTTTCTCCACGTAATACTGCATCGTCGTTCTCATCTGATCCGCCACATCTTCCGATACCACCCGGCGAACCGTCTTGTCTTCTACCGTCGAGACGGTATTGCCATCGCTGTCGATAATCTTCTTGACCACCTTCGGCTGCATCAGGTAACCGTCATTGCCCAGCGCATTGATGGCACACATCAGCTGAATCGGTGTGATGGCGATACCCTGGCCGAAACCGGTGGTGGCCAGATCAACTTTACCCAGCCCGTCGGCGCTCTTCACGATGGAATCGGCTTCGCCCGGAAGATCGATGCCGGTCTTGTCGTCGAACCCGAACAGGTCGATGTAGTCATAGAAGGTGCTAGCGCCCATGTTGAGTGCCACTCTGGCCATTGCCGGGTTGCAGGAATTTCCAACGGCCTGCTTCAGGGACTGTGTCCCATGAGCAGAACCCCAGCAATTAATCTTCGTGCCGTTCACCATGATGTAGCCCGGGCACTTGTATTTGGACTTGCTGTTCGCACTGCCCGAATCAAGTGCCGATGCGGCAGTGATGAGCTTGAACGTCGAGCCTGGCTCGTATACGCTGCTGACAATCGGATTCGTCCACATCTGGCTGAGATATTCGCTCTGCTCGGACTCGGACATCTTGTTGAATTTCTTGAGTGCATACGGATCCGTCGGTTCATACGGATCGTTCGGATCATAGCTCGGGTAGTTGACCATCGCCAGCACATCGCCGGTCTTCGGATTCATGACGATGCAGCTGATGGATTCCGCCTTCGTCCGCTTCTCGCCGGCCGCCACCGCTTCTTCCGCGTAGTTCTGAATTACAGAATCGATGGTGGTGACGATGCTGTTGCCATCCTGCGCCTTGTAGTAACGGCGGTTGCCGTTGGATAGCGTATTCCCCTGGCTATCTGTGGTGCTAACCGCGCGCCCTTTGGTGCCGGCCAGCACGGAATTGTATTGATATTCCAGCCCGCTTCGGCCGCTATTGTTCGAATCGACGAAGCCCAGGACGTGCGATGCGAAGTCTCCATTCGGGTAACTCCGCGCTACGGTAGTCTGTATGGAAATATTGTCATCGTAGAGCTTCTGAAGCTTCTTCGCGTTGTCTCGTGTGAGGCCGGATGCTATTTTTACCAGGTTATCCTCGCCCTCCAGCTTCTCCTTGATATCGGCCTCTTTCTCGCCGGTGTACTTCACCAGGTTGGCAATGATTTCCTTCCGCTGCTGATCCGTCACGGATTTGTCCTTGTAGAGGCTCTGGGTGTAGGCGTAGACCTCGTACTTCGTGACAGTCTGCGCCAGGGCGTTCATCTTGGAGTCATAGATGGTGCCGCGCACCGGCTCGATGGAAGTGTCCTCGTCCTGCATCTCGGTGGCTTTCTCGTTGAGGTCCTCCGCACGGACGATCTGCCAATAGGCGACGCGGAAGAGTAGCACGGCGAAAAGCACAATGACGAGAATGAAGCCGATTCCGAGGCGCATGATGTTCTCGCTCGTCACGCCGGTCCGGACGGACATGGCTTCGCGTATTCTTTTCTTCACTGCGCTCTTCTTCCTGCTCATTTCCCGTGTTCTAACCCATCCTTATATAACCCGCAAAAACCACAATCCCAGATAACAAGGAAAGTGGTTTCGCATTCTTCTACAATTAGTTGTACGCTTCTTTCTTAATCGCATCCGCGAGGTTCTTCGTCCGTTCGGTGCCGTCCTCAATGGTGACGTAATTCTTCGCGGTCTGCGGCGTCATGCCGTACTTCTCGGTGGCAATCTTCTCGACCTTCTCGATGCTCGTCGCGTTGTTAATCTGCTCGTTCAGGGAGTCGATTTCCGCCTGAATGGTGTTGTTGGCCGCCACTAACTTGTTATTCTTCTGCTGAAGGTTCGCGGAGTAGGCTGCCAGGAATACAATGCTCAGCAGAATCAGGGCTCCGCACAGGATGTATTTGATTGCCAGCTTGTAGCTTGCGGTCGTGGCCTGGGCCTTGGACTTCGGCTTCTTGCGGCTGGTAGCCTGAGCCGGTCTGACACTGGCAGATTGGCTGCGCCGGCTGTTTGCCGTGCGGCGCTGTCTGCCGGCTGGGCGGCGGGTGCTTACTGCTGTTGCCATTGCTTCCTCCTTTCCGTGGTTTACTGTGTTATAGCGTAATTCGTATATTTCGTGAATTCGCTAAGCTCGTGCAATTCATATGTCCCGCGAAATTCGCGGGCATCCTGCATCCAGTGTATTTCGAGTAATTGGTGTGCTATCACCGATTCTATCTGTGGCTGGTAATTCCTTCATTCTCTCGAAGAAGCTCCAACTTCTCATTCAATGCTACAGCTTCTCGATTACTCTTAGCTTCGCACTCCGGGAACGCGGATTCTCCTCAAGCTCTTCGTCGCTTGGGACAATCGGCTTCCTTGTAATCTTCTTCACATCCGGCTTCTTGCCGCACACGCATACCGGAAATTCCGGTGGGCAGGTGCACGGATTGAGCCGCGCGTTGAAGGCTTCCTTGACAATTCGGTCTTCCAGAGAATGAAAGGTGATGATCGCCAGTCTTCCGCCAGGTGCCAGGATATCCGGGAGGCGTTCCACCGCCTGTTTCAGGTGGTCCAGTTCGCCGTTCACTTCGATTCGAATCGCTTGGAACGTCCGCTTCGCCGGGTGGGGTCCGCTTCTTCTGGCGGATGCCGGAATCGCCGACTTGATGATTTCCACCAGCTCGCCGGTGGTCTCGATGGACTTCTCTTCTCTCCGGCGAACGATGAATTGCGCGATGCGGGATGCCCAGCGCTCTTCGCCATATTCCCGAATGATTCGCTTCAATTCTTCTTCGCTATATCCGTTCACGACGTCATGTGCCGTGAAGCTGTCATCTTCATTCATCCGCATATCCATCGGCGCATCGTGCATATAGGAGAAGCCGCGCTCTGCGGTATCCAGCTGGAAGGAGGATACTCCCAGGTCCAGGAGAATGCCGTCCACCGGTCCCCCGGCCTTACCCATAATGGCGTCGATGTCGGAATAGTTGGCGTGAAGAAATATTTTTTTACAAGAATATTCTCTGAGGCGCTTCTCGGAAGCTTCCAGCGCTGCAGTGTCCCGATCTACCGCGACCAGCGTGCCTTCAGCGGAGAGCCGCTCACAGATGCCGGAGGAGTGCCCGCCGCCGCCCGTGGTCCCGTCCACGTAGACGCCGTCCGGACGGACATTCAGGGATTCCATCACCTCGTTGTATAGTACAGGTACGTGTCTGAATGTCATTTTCACCTCTAATTCGCTAATTTCAATTCTATGATTCGTGTTCGTATTGCTAATTCATCTCGAGGCCATCTATCTTCACTCTGGATTCGGTCATCCAGGCGAATCGATTCGCATTCGCATGCCCTCGCCCATTGGCCTCGAGCTGATTCATTTCCAACTTGGCTATATCTCGTCTATATATCGTATTCTTCCAGCTTCGCGATGAATTCCTCGTCGTCGAACATGTTCTCGGTCTCGGAATCGGTATAGACTTCCTTGCTCCACACCTCAATCTTGTCCATCGCGCCCAGCGTGATGAGGTCTTTGGTGATGCCCGCATAAGTCTTGAGATTCTGCGGGATGAGGATGCGGCCCTGCGAGTCCAGCTGGCATTCGCTGGCGTTGGAGAAGAATTCGCGGATGAACCGGCGCATGTCGCGGTCGGTCTGGCGCAGCTTCTTCATCTTCTCCACCAGTTCTTCCCAGTCCTCCATGGTATAGATGTACAGGCAGGCATCAAAACCACGGGAGAGCATGCATTTGCCCCCCAGCTGATTCCGGTACTTGGACGGAATAATCATTCTATTCTTGCCGTCGATGGAGTTCTCGTAAGTTCCGGTGAACATGGTCTGCCTTCCTCTGATAGTGGTTCCTGGTCTTAGGCTGCCTTCCCGGGTAGCGGTATGCAGGAGCGACTTCGCGGCTATCCCGCTTGATTGCTGTTTCCTGGCATCTCGCTGCTTCCGGCAGCTGTTTCTGCGCTTGCTTGCTACTTGCAGCGGCTGTTTCCGGCCAGCATGAAATTACACTTCCTCACAGTAAAGTGTATCTTTGCACCATTTTAAACCACTTCCCTCCACTTTTCAACATTATTCGCCAAAAAACTTGTTTCTCACCCCATCCGCGGCCGGGGAAACGAAGGATTCGGTGGGCGGGTGGTAGTGTATCCACTTGCATAGGCGAAATCGTCAGAAAAGGGCCTGCTATGTCCGCAATTAAAAAAGACATCCGAGTATAAGTGCTCCGATGTCTATCTATTGCTATCTACGCTTCAGGCCGAACGCCGCCTGGATGTTCTCCTCGCCTAAGACCTCCGTCCCGTCTGCCGACCTCCGGTTCACCTCGGTTCGGAAGTAGACTACGGCATCCGCATTCGGATCCATCTTTCCCGGTTCCATCAATTCACTTCTCCGAATAATCAGTTCACTTCCCAGCGGTGCCTCGTGGACGAAGCGCACATTCATCGAGGTGATGAAATAATCCGATGCTTCCGGCAGATTGTCCACCAGGCAGTTATAATACCGCGCATTATTCATGTGCCCGTTGATATCTGTCAGCGAATAAGTCACCGGCATTCTCCGGCACTCCGTCAGTTCCGCATCCTTCGGAATCCGGAACCGCTTCGGAATCCGGAGCTCCGGCTCCGCATCCACCGGATAAGACGACAAGTCGTATTCCCCTTGCAGCACCAGCTTCTTCGTATCCACGTCCACCAGCGCCCAGTTGCTGGCCGCCCGTGCCACCACTTCGCCGTCCAGCTTCAGCTCGTACATTCTCGGGTAATTCGCCGCCTTTCCTTCCGTCACCCAGGTATCGCATTCCAGTTGCGCATATTTATAGATGGGGCGATAGACCTCCACGCTCATGCGGCTGACCACGAAAGCCTTCCGGTCCTCCGTCACGATAAGACCGTAATCCTTGTCCGTATCGTGAATCTGGTGATCCGCCGTCTCCTGCAAATACTGAATCAGCGCCGTCGGCATCAGCCCATCGAACCGGTCCAGGTCGTAGGAACGAGTCTCGTATCTCTTGGTATATTTCATTCTCTAGTCCTCCACAAATAAAGATTGCAATCGCACGATGTAATCCCGGCGATTGCAACCCGTCATTTCTCATTCGTTCTCCCGCGCCGCTACAGGTCAATAATCTGCCCGGTAATCGCCGCCGCGTCCCCGGACGCCAGGAACCGCACCGTATTGGCAATTGCTTCGCCCATCTGATCCGGTGACGACACCCGCACGCCGTTGATGCGAATCTTCCGGTCCTGCAGCTCCTCTGCAGCCGCCGCAATCAGCTCTTCCATTCCCTTCTGCAGCGTGCGTAGCGCAATGCGCTCGGCGACTTCCATCTCGTCCTTCTTCGGCAGAATCATGATGATGCTCCCCGACTTCTTCATCATCGGCAGCATCTGGTAGATGTAGAACCCGAAGCCCTCCATGCACCGCTGGAACAGCATCGGCACCGCCCGCCAGTCCTTCGCGTCCCGCAGGTCCTCCACATTCATTCCCGGGTTGCAGATCAGCGTGTCGACGTGTCCCTCGAAGAATTCCTTAATCACGTCCCCCGCCGACGCCAAAGACTCCGGGCTATAGATATTGCACTTAATATTGAGCGCGCCGGTATTCCGCGCCAGCTCCAGCGCGTCCTTGTATTGCTCCCGGTATAAGAAAGCTACCCTTGCGCCTCTTCCGGTAAAAGCAGTTACCATCTCCGGCCCCGCGTTTCCGACCCCATCGGCAATCAGAACGTGCTTACTATTCCTGACCTCGTCTCTTAACAGCATGCTTTCCTCCCTTTCGGCCCCAAGTGTGGCTCATCACCTCGCTTACATTATATACCGAAACGAAGGCGTTCGGGTCAATTTCATCAATTAAATTGAGAAGTGTAATATATTCCTGACGCGTCACCAGGATATTGATTTCCCGATAATGCCGCTCATCAAATGCGCCAATGGCTTCGTAGAATGTCGCGCCGCTGTGCATCACATTAATGACGTAATCGCGAATCTGATCCACCTTCTCGGATACCACGCAGACCTTCTTCTTCACGCTGAAGCCGAAGAGGAAATGATCCAGCATCACACCGGAGAAGTACGTTCCGATAATGCTGAGAATTCCCGTCTTCAGGTCATAGATGAAGATGGACGGTAGCGCTACCGCCATGCCGCACAGCGACATCGCGGTTCCCATCTCGATATGGAAATACTTATTCATAATCTTGGTGATGACATCCAGTCCGCCGGACGAAGCATTCCGCAGGAACAGCAGCGCTGCGCCCAGGCCGAACAGGAACATATACGCCAGCAAGTCCAGGAACGGGTCCTGCATAATGGATTGCTGATTCGGGAAGATTCGTTCCAGAATCCATACCGCCACCGAAATCAGGATGGACGGATAGAGCGTACGGTACGTAAATTCCTTACCCACAAATACCGCGGACAGCACCAGACAGATGCCATTCAGTATCATCAGAAGAACACCCACCGAGAGGGGCAGAATCTTCGCCAGCAGGATAGCCAGTCCGGACATACTTCCCGGTGCCAGGTGGCTCGGCGTCAGGAAGAAGTAGACCGAAACCGCGCATATAATAGTACCGATTGTGATAACGAAATAATCGTAAACCCGCTGCATTGTGTTATTCACCAAATTATCTCCTTTTCATCGCGTTGATTTATCGTGTTTTTTATACTCAACCAACAAAGGATTATAACACGTGGCATTGGATTGTCAACATATTACTCCTCTTTCCCATCCCAGCAATACGTGCAGAGGTTCTCCGTCGGGATACCGACCGCCTCCAGCATGTCTTCCAGCCGGTTGTACTGCAGCGTGTCATAGCCCTGCTGCTTGCGGATCTCTTCAATCATGTTCTGGTACTTCTCGCCGTCCGGGTTCAGGTACTCGCCCAGCTCGCTGTCCTCCATGTGACGGCCTTCCAGCTTGTCGATGGCACGGCGGGCAATCAGCTCCATGGCGGAGCGGGAACGGCTGAAGTTAATATATTTGCATCCGAACAGAATCGGCGGACAGGCCGGCCGAACGTGGACTTCTTTGGCACCGCAGGAATAGAGATATTTCGCCTTCTCTGCCAGCTGCGTGCCGCGCACGATGGAGTCGTCTATCAGGACGATACGCTTGTCCTTGATCAGCTCCGGTACCGGAATCAGCTTCATCTTGGCGATGAAATCCCGCTTGGTCTGGATAGTCGGCATGAAAGAGCGCGGCCAGGTCGGCGTGTACTTGATGAACGGACGCGAATACGGCAGCGCCGCTTCGTTCGAATAGCCGATGGCGTGTGCGATACCGGAATCCGGTACGCCGGCCACCACATCCACATCGTCACGGGTCAGCGAATCCCGGCGCGCAATCGCCGCACCACAGCGGTGCCGCATGCCCTCCACCGAAACGCCTTCGTACGCCGAAGCCGGATATCCATAGTAGACCCAGAGGAAGGTGCAGATCTTCATCTTCGTGCCCGGCTTCGCCAGCATGATGACGCCGTCACTGGTCATGATATCAATCTCGCCCGGACCCAGGATCTTGTAATCCTCGTACCCGAGATTCAGATACGCGAACTGTTCGAAGCTGGCGCAATAGCCCGTTTCCTTCTTGCCGATGGCCAGCGGCGTGCGGCCCAGCTTATCCCGGACGCAGAAGATGCCCTTCTTCGTCATAATCAGCATGCTCATGGAGCCGTCGATAACGTCCTGCGCGTGCTGAATTCCTTCAATCATGTTCTCTTTCTCGTTGATGAGCGCCGCCACCAGCTCCGTGGTGTTGATGTCGCCATCACCCATCTCCATGAACTGCGTCGCGCCGTTCTCGAAGAGATGCTGCAGGAGCTCATCCTTATTATTAATCTTCCCGACGGTCGTCACCGCGAACGTCCCGTGGTGCGAACGCACCGTTAGTGGCTGCGGCTCGTAATCGGAAATGGCGCCCATTCCCATGTTGCCCTTCATCCGGGAGACATCCCCATCAAATTTCGTCCGGAATGGTGCGTTCTCAATATTATGAATGGCCCGGTCGAAGCCATCCTCTCCGTATACCACCAGTCCGCCTCTTCTCGTTCCAAGGTGAGAGTGGTAGTCCGTCCCGAAGAACAGATCGAATACACAATCTTCTTTCAATGCTGCCGCGAAAAAACCGCCCATGCGCTGCCCCTTTCGTTTCTATAAGTAGAATTAACATAGCTGTAAATTATTTTATCATCGCATTCTAGGATTGACAACAAAAAGAGCGTAGCAGCCTCGGGAACGACTGCTACGCTTAATTTACTTTTGGCCGAAATACGGACTACATCATGCCGCCCATGCCGCCTGCTGCCGGAGCCGCAGGTGCATCCTTCTTAATCTCGGTAACACCGGCCTCGGTGGTCAGGAGCATACCGGATACGCTGGCTGCATTCTGGAGTGCGGAACGGGTTACCTTAACCGGGTCAACGATACCGGCATCGATCATGTTCACGTACTCGTCGATGGCTGCGTTGAATCCAACGCCTTCCGGAGATTCCTTTACCTTGGAGACAACTACGCTGCCTTCGAAACCGGCGTTCTCGGCAATCTGACGAACCGGCTCTTCCAGTGCGCGTTCAACAATCTTCGCACCGGTTCTCATGTCGCCTTCCAGGCTGTCAGCGTACTGGCTAACTGCCGGGATCGCACCGATGAGGGCAACGCCGCCGCCGGATACGATACCTTCTTCTACTGCGGCTCTGGTTGCGTTGAGGGCATCCTCGAGTCTCAGCTTCTTATCCTTGAGCTCGGTCTCGGTTGCTGCGCCGGCATGGATAACTGCTACGCCGCCGGACAGCTTGGCCAGTCTCTCCTGGAGCTTCTCGCGGTCGAAGTCGGAAGAGGTTACCTCGACTTCTGCGCGGATGGATTCGATTCTGCTCTGAATCTCGTCGCGGCTTCCGCTGCCGTTCACGATAACGGTATTGTCCTTGTTGACCTTAACAGTCTCAGCTCTTCCGAGCATGTCGATGGTGGTCTCCTTGAGCTCATAGCCCAGCTCTTCGCTGATGACGGTACCGCCGGTCAGGATGGCGATATCTTCCATCATGGCCTTTCTTCTGTCGCCGAATCCCGGTGCCTTCACGGCAACGACATCCAGTGTGCCTCTCAGCTTGTTGACAACCAGTGTAGCCAGTGCTTCGCCTTCTACATCATCAGCAACGATCAGCAGTCTGCTGCCGGTCTTCATGATGTCTTCCAGCAGCGGAACGATTTCCTGGATGTTGGAGATCTTCTTGTCGGTCAGCAGGATGTATGGGTGGTCCAGAACGGCTTCCATCTTCTCGCTGTTGGCTGCCATGTATGGGGAGAGGTATCCTCTGTCGAACTGCATACCTTCCACAACGTCCAGGGTGGTTCCCAGGGACTTGGATTCTTCTACCGTGATAACGCCGTCCTTGCCGACCTTATCCATGGCTTCGGAGATCAGCTTGCCAATCTCCGGATCGCTGGCCGATACGGAAGCAACCTGAGCGATGCTCTCCTTATCGTCTACCTTCTGAGCGCTGTTCTTCAGGTAGTCCACAGCGACTTCAACGGCACCATCAATACCCTTCTTCAGGATCATCGGGTTGGCACCGGCAGTGACGTTCTTGAAGCCTTCGCGAACGATGGCCTGTGTCAGCAGGGTAGCGGTAGTGGTACCGTCGCCGGCTACATCATTGGTCTTCGTAGCAACTTCCTTAACCAGCTGAGCGCCCATGTTCTCTACCTGGTCTTCCAGCTCGATTTCCTTTGCGATGGATACGCCGTCGTTGGTGATCAGCGGGGATCCATAGGACTTCTCAATCAGCACGTTGCGTCCCTTCGGTCCCAGCGTAATCTTTACGGTATCAGCCAGCTTGTCAACGCCTGCCAGCAGTTTTCTTCTCGATTCTTCTCCATAAAAAAGTTCTTTAGCCATTTCTCTATTACCTCCTTCACCGGCAACTATTCGACAATTGCCAGAATGTCTTTCTGTTCAATGATTGTATATTCTTCGCCCTGGAACTTCAGCTCCGTGCCGCCGTACTTCGCGAAAATAACGTGGTCGCCCACCTTGAGCTGCATCTTCTCCTTGTCGGTTCCCGGACCAACCGCAACAACCTCTGCCTGCTGTGGTTTCTCCTTCGCGCTGCCGGAAAGAATCAGGCCACCCTGGGTCTTCTCCACTACGTCGTCTTTCTTTATTACTACTCTTGTGCCAAGCGGCTTAATGCCAAAACTCATTGTATTTCCTCCTTCATTATTGTCTGTTTTTCATGTTGTTAGCACTCACTTATATCGAGTGCCAATCCACAATTGTTATTGTACTCAGCTTTCCTGGTTGTGTCAACATTTTGGGTCAAAAATAATGTGAAGTATTCTTCACATGTGCTTCTTCTCCCGGTCGAAATGCCGGATAGCCACATCATGAATCTGAATGTTGACGTGCCCGAGGGAGAAAGAGGTCATCGACTGCATCGCGCGGTAGACCTCCCGCTGGAAGAGGATGCAATGCCGGCCGGCGCCGGGGAACCTCCGCACGCGAATCTCGATGACCACGTTGAAGTTCGATACGTTCCCGTTGTGGTAGAAGTTCAGGACGTGAATACAGCCGCGGTGCTCATCGGCAGCGATGTCGATGATATCGCGAATGGCCTGCTCGCTGATTTCAAATTTGCCGAAGTAGCTGAACGGCGGGCGCACGACGGTTCGCTCCCGTCCGTCCTCCTCCTGAAGGGCACGGTTCCGGAAGAACTTGACAGGGTTCAGGACGTAACCCGCGAAGTCCCGCTTCAGCTGCCCCATCGGGACAGGAATCGCATGTTCACCTGCTTTTACCCGGTGATTCTTCGCTATCTGACGGTCCTCTTCCGTCGTGAATTCCTCAATATACAGGCGACGGTCAGCGCGGGGAAGCTCCAGGGCATCCGTAATCCAGTTCACCATCCGGTCCGAGGTGCCGATAACCATGAGGCGCTTCGGGTTCAGCTCGCGAAGGCGGTTTATAACCTCCGTCCGGTGGTCGTCATAATTGAAGAGCGCGGTGCGCATCGCGGCGGCTTTGGAAGTGCATTCTTTGGCCGAACGGCCGGCGGCGATGCCGCCCTTGTAGATCAGCAGTCCGTCGTCGATGATGGCTTCGATGTGGTAATCGCGGCAGATGCGCTGGGCGCTGTAGCTCTTGCCGGTGCCGCTCTTACCGGTGAAAGAAATTATTTCCATATTATATAAATCCTTTGCAAATGTTAAGTCGGGCTTACCAAAGTTAAGTTTACAAAACCGAAAATCGGATGATATAATTCTTACATCAATGTGAAGAAGGAGGTACAATCATGGCTTATGTAATCAGTGGCGAATGCATCGGTTGCGGAGCTTGTGCAGCTGGCTGCCCAGTTGAGGCTATCAGCGAGGGTTCCCCATACGTTATCAATGCAGATGCTTGCATCGATTGTGGTGCTTGTGCAGATACATGTCCGGTTGGAGCACCTGCAGAGGCTTAATTGCTTATTATAGGACACATCATGCATGATTCGTTATTAGAAAATCCCGCAGCGAATGCTACGGGATTTTTCTTATGCGGTTTTTCGCGAATTCGATTAGCGCCGAACTCGCTTCATTATTCATTATTTCTGCTTCTTCTCCTGCTCGTTGCTGCTAATCAGGAAGGATAATGTGTGCAGGCTCTCACTCAGGTGGACATTCTCCACGGCAACCTCGTCAGCGACTTCTCTCGGAAGGTCAAGATCCACCGGCGCAAAGTTCCAGATGCCCTTGACGCCGCCGCGAATCAGCGATTCCGCCATTTCCTGAGCCGCATCCTTACCACAGCAGAGGATGCCGATGTCAACGTTATTCTCTTTGACGAAAGCTTCCAGATTGGCGGAATTCTGCACCTTCACATCATTGATGGACAGATAGCCGACTACCATCGGGTTAACATCGAACAGACCCACGATGTTGAAACCGAACTTGTAGTGAAGAATATGATTCGTAATCGCCTGACCTAAGTGGCCGACACCGACGACAACCGTATTATATTCTCTATCCAGGCCCAGAATCTTGTTAATCTCTTCGTATAGATAATCCACGCTGTAGCCATATCCCTGCTGTCCAAATCCACCGAAGGTATTCAAGTCCTGGCGAATCTGCGATGCGGTATATCCAATCAATTCGCTCAATTCATTCGATGAAATCTTCGTCACGCCCTGCGCCTTCAATTCACCGAGATAACGTCTGTATCTCGGCAGGCGCCGGATGATGGCGTTCGATACCTTCGTATTATTCTTCATACCAAACCTTACTTTCCTACTTCATTTGAAACTGCTTATCATTTTCTCTTATCAGAAATATCGCACCCCGGGCGCCACAGCTTATTCTGCTTCGCTTATCTGAATTATCGACGGATTATTTCTGGCTCTCGACGTAATCTACCAAGTCCTGTACGGTCTCGAACTTCTCTGCTTCTTCGTCCGGAATTTCGAGATCGAATTCCTCTTCAATACCGAGAATGATTTCAACGGCGTCCAGAGAATCGGCTTCCAAATCCTTCATCAGATTGGTATCCAGCTGAACCATATCTGCATCTACATCCAGTTGTTCCACGATTATCTCTTTGATTTTTTCAAAAGTCATTGCTTGTGTCCTCCGTTTGCTTTATCACATTGTCCATTATAGTTAAATTATTCACTTCTTGCAAGAATTTTTATTGGAGCTCCATCCATTCGTCATATTTCGTCTCCAAATCGCTCTTGTATTTCTCCAGGAGCTCGCCCTGTTCCTGCAGGAATCTCATATCGGACATGTTCTCGGGAGCACAGAGTGCCGCTTCCGTGTCCTTAATCTGGTTCTCCAGCTTCTCAATCTGATTCTCCAGTTCTTCGCGGCGCCGCGCCAGCCGGCGTTCTTCCGCTTCCTGCTCCTTGCGAAGACGGCGTTCTTCCTCGGCGGACAGCGATTCGGTCTCGGCCTTGCCGCTAGCCGGAAGTCCTTCCGCCAGAGCCTTCCGTTCCGCCTGCTTCTCAAGGTAGTAGTCGAACTGGCCCTTGTATTCCTCGATGCCATCCGGCGTCAGCCGGAAGATTCTTGTCGGCAGCTTCTGCAAGAGATACCGGTCGTGGGATACGATAATCAGGGTTCCCTCGAAATCCAGCAGCGCGTCTTCCACCACTTCCTTGGCGTCGATATCCAGGTGGTTGGTGGGCTCGTCCAGCACCAGCGTGTTGGCGCCGGAGAGCATCAGCTTGAGAAGCGACAGTTTCGCCTTCTCTCCGCCGGAGAGACTCCGCACTTCCTTGAAGACGTCATCGCCGCGGAACAGGAAGCGTCCCAGGATGGAACGCATCTCGGTGTCCGTGTAGAGATGGTACGCATTCTTCATTTCGCCCAGTACAGTTTCGTTCTCATCCAGCAACAGCTGCCCCTGGTCGTAGTAACCGAAGTTCACGTTGTGGCCAATCTTGAGGTAACCCCGGTCCGCTTCCACCTGCCCCATGATGATACGAAGCAGCGTGGTCTTGCCGATGCCATTGTCGCCGATGATGCAAATGCGTTCGCCCTTCTTGATATCGAAGGACACATTGCGGAACAGCTTCCGCTCGCCGAAGCTCATTTCCAGGTCTTCCGCCAGCATCACGTCGTTGCCGCTCTTGTATTCCGAATGGAACGTCAGTTTCATCCGGTTGTTCTCGAGGGTCGGTTTTTCTTTTACCTCCAGATGGGCAAGGCGCTTCTCCCGGGACTTCGCGCGGTTCACCAGCTTCTCGGTCCCCCGCTGCTTGAAGCGGCGAATCAGCTCCTCCTGCTTGGCGATCTCCTTCTGCTGCTTCTCGTACTCGCGGAGCGCAGTCTCCATCCGCTCCTCGTGCTTCACGACATAATCGGAATAGTTGCCACGGTAATCCGTCAACTGCCGCCGGCTCACCTCGAAAATCCGCGTCACCAGCTGATCCAGGAAATACCGGTCGTGGGACACGACGATAATCGTTCCCTTGTAATTCTTGAGGTACTGCTCGAGCCAGGCCAGCATGTCCAGGTCGAGGTGGTTGGTCGGCTCGTCCAGCATCAGGATGTCCGGCTGCTTGAGGAGCATGCAGGCCATCGCAAGGCGCGTGCGCTCGCCGCCGGAGAGCTTGCTGATCTCCTTGTTGTGCTCCGCCTCGCCAAAACCCATGTTCTGCAGCACTGATTTCAGCTCGCTGCGGTAGGTGTAACCGCCCTCCTCCTTGTAGCGCTCGAGAAGCGCCGTGTACTGATCGAGATTCTGCTGGAAGGCCGGGCTCTCGTGATCGGCAATCGCTTCCTCCAGCCGGTGAATCTCCTGCTCCATCTCGTGGAACCTGCCGAAGGTCTTCTCGGCCTCCTTAAGTACAGTTCCCTGGCTAAAAAAATGATTCTTCTGTTTGAGGTACCCGACCGTATAACCGCTTCGCACGTAGAAGTTTCCGGACGTCGGTGCGGTCTCTCCGGCCAGGATGGACAGAAGGGTGGTCTTGCCGGCACCATTCGGTCCAACGACGCCGATGCGGTCTCCCTTATTCACGCTAAAAGACACGTTCTCCAAGATGACATCCACGCCGTAGCTCTTATTAATTTCACTGGCAGACATGATAAGCATAATATATCTAGAATTCCAGCCCCGGGACCGCATCCAGGTCCGGGCCGGCATATTCTCCTTTCTTCATGATGTAGTAAGCGGAGCAGGCGATCATCACGCCGTTGTCCGTGCAATAGAGAGGGCGTGGTACCAGCACGCGGATTCCGTGCTGTGCGCTTCTCTCGGTCAGGAGCGCGCGAAGTCGGGAGTTCGCGGCAACGCCACCGGCCACAACAATCTTGTCCTGATGGAACTCCAGGGCCGCGGATACGGCTTTGTCCACGATGACATCCACCACCGCTTCCTGGAAGCTGGCCGCCATGTCGGGTACCGAAATCTCCTCGCCTGCCTGTTTCTTCGTATTGATGTAGTTGAGGGCTGCGGTCTTGAGGCCGCTGAAGCTGAAGTCATAGCTGCCCTGTTCCAGATAGACCCGCTTGAACGGGATTGCATCCGGGTTTCCTTCCTTCGCTGCCTTGTCAACCTTCGGGCCGCCGGGATATCCCAGGCCGATGACCCGGGCTACCTTATCGAAGGCTTCGCCAGCCGCATCGTCTCTCGTCGCCCCCAGCGTCTCACACTGGTTGTAATCGCGGACGAACACGATGTTCGTATGGCCGCCGGACACCACAAGACCCATGAACGGCGGCTCCAGCTCCGGGTATTCGATGTAGTTCGCCGCGATGTGGCCATGCATGTGGTTGACGGCTACCAGGGGGATATTCTTCGCGAAGGCGATGGCTTTCGCCGCCGCGACGCCGACCAGGAGCGCGCCAACCAGCCCCGGGCCGTAAGTCACGCCGATTAGATCCACATCGTTCATATCGAGGTCCGCTTCCTTCAGCGCCTGGTCGATGACACCATTGATGTTCTCGAGATGTCTTCTCGATGCGATTTCCGGCACCACGCCACCAAACGCGGTGTGAATCTCAATCTGGGAAGAGATGATGTTCGCCAGCACCTCCCGGCCGTCTGCGACGATGCCGACTGCGGTCTCGTCGCAGCTGGATTCAATTCCTAATGTAATATGTTTTCCGTTCTTCATGGGTTGTTGTTCGTATCCGTTCTTCTTGTTCTAAGATATTCTTCTGGGGTGAAGGCGCGCTGGGCGATTGGCGCGTCACGATTCAATCGTCGCCCGCCGGAAAGCCCGAACAGGGCGCGATGAGGCGCACCGGCGCATGGGGAAGCATGCGTTGCCATCTCCTTGTCAGCGGGAAGGCGCGCAAAGGATATTATAGGTGCCATTCGACTTCGGCGCGATGAGGCGCGCCGGCGCCGGCGTAATCGTATTGTGCTTGGGTTAGAGCTTTTTGCGCATCAGGATGGCGTCCTCGCCGTTGTCTAAGTAGTATCCCGGGCGCACGCCCATCTCCTCGAATCCCAGCTTCCGATAGAGGTGCAGTGCCCGCTCATTGGAAGAGCGCACTTCCAACGTCAGCTCTTCGTTGCCGCAATCGCGGAGCCAGTCCATCATGTACTTCATCAGATGGCCACCGATTCCGAGGCCTCGGAATTCCGGCAAGATGCCGATGTTGTTGAGCTGCCCCTCGCCGGCCACCTGCCACACATCGATGTATCCCGCGAAATTCCCGTCCCACTCGGCAACTGCCACGAGCGCAATCTCGTTCCGCTCGATGTCGTGCCGAATCGACTCTTCGCTCCACGGGAGGGGGAAAGTAATCTCTTCCAGCAATGTGATGTTCAGCACGTCTCCGGATTCCGCCTGTCTTAATGTCAGACGGCCGTCTGCTTTCCGTTCTTCTTCCATTCGATAATCCATCTTCTCACCATGTGCCTTTCTGCCGATGCCTAAGGCATCGCGCGATTCGTGTGTTATCCGACTACATGTGCCTGAATTCAGGCTCTGATTGATTCTCTGTTCGTGTGTGATTATGTATGATTGTGCTGTGTGCTTTCCCGGGTATGTCTTGATTATCTTCTAGGGTGCTATGTTATGTGGCAAATCTTGATTATCTCTTGCGATGCTACGTATAGACCGGTTCCAATCCAATCCCGGTCCTCGTTACATATATACTCTGAACTATATGTGTCTAAATTCAAGGTTGCTATCCGTGAATCTTCTTGCTAAGGGTGCCCGATTCCAGGCGCATCTCCGCTTCGCTCTTCCGCATATAATTCGGAAGGAGCTTCTCATAGGAGAGCGTGTCGCCGCGAAGCGCCTTCTGAAGGGCCACTCTCGCCGCATATTCCGCATGCTGATAGCGATTCGATTCCTCAGCCAGAAGGTAGCTTCCTTCCGGCATTCGCTCGCGAATAATCGACTCATAGGCGTCGATGCCGTCGCCGGTGAAATAGGTCACACGAGGTTGCTGCGTGCTCACCGCTTCAGCCGGATTCTTGGATTCCACTGTGCCGGTGGCGCATGCCGCTTCGTTCGGATTCTTGGATTCCGGTGTGCCGTCGGTGCTCGCCGCTTTTCCGCAGATTCCATTCGTTCCCGTGGTAATGGCATCCAGCAAGTCTTCTATCATATATTGTTTCTCCGGCAGTAGCGGCTCCATCGAATCACCTTCTGCTCGCCAGAGGCCACTGTAGGTCTGATGGCGACGTGCGTTGATAATCGGACAGATGGCGATATTAGCTACGTCAGCGGCGTCCGCTGTACCAAGTGCGTTGGCCATGCCGGGCGCGACCGGTGCGCAGTCCGCCTTCGCTACGTCGGGCGCAGTCGCCTTCTCTACGCCGATTGTATTCGCTATGCGCTCTATTCTATATTCAGAGTCAGGTGATAATATCGCCGCTCCCTGAACCGCCATCGCCTCCAAGGTGGAGACTGCAATGCAAGGGATCTTCAGTACCTGACCCAGCGTCCGCGCGGTGGTGACGCCGATTCGAATGCCGGTGAAAGACCCCGGCCCCACCGAAGCCGCCACATGCGTCAGCTGCGAGGTGGAGATTCCGGCCTTCTCGAGGCACGATTCCGTCAGCGTGATGATGTCCTGCAGGTGGTTCATCACGTCACCGGATGTCGCCGAGAACACGCTTCCGTGCTCATCGATAACCGCCGCTGAACCGTATTTTCCGGTTGTTTCAAGCGTTAGAATATACATTGGTAGATTCGTTCTCCTTCTTTCTCTCCGTATTGAATCCGAATCAGCAGCGCCTCCTCCGGCAGTACGTCCTCCACGATGTCGGACCATTCCACAACGCTAATGCCGTCGCCGTAGAAATAGTCCTCGGCGCCGATGTCCAGTAGCTCATCGCCGGAGCCCAGCCGGTAGGCATCAAAGTGGAACAGCGGAATTCGGCCGCTCCGGTGTTCTTTGACGATGTTGAATGTCGGGCTACTGATGTGCTCCGCAATCCCCAGTCCTTCCGCGATGTACTGGGTCAGCGTGGTCTTACCTGTGCCCAAGTCACCCTCCAGCGCCCGCACGTCACCGGGGCGCAAGTATGCAGCGAGCTCGAGACCGAAGTCC
>CAVGMK010000103.1:0-11333 GCA_963630135.1 Oscillospiraceae bacterium | reverse complement strand
TCATAAAAAATTCCCCCGGGCCTTCGCCCGAGGGGAATTTTCTTGTTCCATTATACTTTATTCCACGCCATCGGCCAGCCCGATAGCTACCTGCCAAGAATTACTTCTCCTGGACACCCATTCTGCTCTCAGTCTGGTATCTTACGCCTTCCTTCATAACGAATGCGCAGTCACGGAGTGCATCCTTATCGGTCAGCAGGTCACGACCCCATCCGGAGATGTCCGCATACTTGCCCGGCTCGATGGATCCAACGATATCGTCTACCTGGCAGATTTCTGCATTGTTCTTCGTTGCAGCCTGCAGGATGCGGAACGGATCAGCGCCGCATTCCATCCAGCAACGATACTCAACACCGTGCTCGTAGTTCTGCCAGTTAACAACGTGGTCCGTACCATATCCCAGCTTAATCTTGCTGTCCAGGATAATGCGACGGCCGTCCTGCAGACGCTTCTGATAGATGTGAAGCTTGCGGCAGAATTCCGGCGACTTACGCTGCATGCTCTCTTCGTCGTTCATGACAGCATCCTGGTACGGGGTGAAAGTAGGAACCAGATAAGCACCACTTGCCTCGTACATACGAGCGGTCTCCTCGTCCATCAGGGAACCGTGCTCCATACCGTCGATACCGAACTTCAGCAGCTTCTGCATCAGTTCCGGGCCATAAGCGTGTGCGGTAACTGTAACCTTCAGGCTCTTTGCTGTCTCGAAGATAGCAGCCAGTTCCGAATCGCTCAGCTGAATATCATCCGGGTCATCGTTCGGTGTGGAGAATCCGCCCGTTGCCATAATCTTGATGAAGTCGCCGCCCATCTTTACTTCACGGCGAACCGCTGCACGGAAGAACTCCGGACCGCTACCGGTTCCCTTGAAGAGCTTATCCTGCAGGAAATCCATAATCAGCGGATTCGTGCGGGCAACCTGAGTCATATCTCCGTGGCTTCCCGGAGCGCCCAGCAGATGCGGAGCAACAACCAGTCTTGCGCCTGGGAGGTATCCTTCATTGATGGCTCTCTTTACATCCAGCTCGTAGGATTCACGCCACCAGCCCATGCTACGTATGGTTGTGAAACCGCCATACAGTGCCTTCTCTGCGGTGTGATAGGTTGCCAGTGCGCGGTAACCATCCGAATTCAGCATGGTATCAATCATACCAACATCCTTGAAGTGGAAGAACTCCGGATGTACGTGAGCGTCAATCAGACCCGGGGTAACAGTCAGATCAGACAAATCGATGATTTCGGTTCCATCCGGGCAGGACAGGTTATGACCAACTTCTTTGATATACTTTCCTTCAACGAGGATTTCCATATCTTCCTGGAATTCTGCTTTGATACCATCATAGAGCTTTCCGCATTTAATCTTGATGTATTTCTTGTCTTCCATTGTACCCTAAGCCTCCTTTGCTTCTTGGTTCTTCTTGCCACGCTTATAATCTGCGATGAATAATACTGCGGATACCGCAATAGCGATGAGCATGTAGTATGCGCTGTTCATGGTGGTGAAATAGCAGCAGTACAGGCAGATAGCCAGCGGAATCAGCCACAGAACGAATTTCTTTGCGCCCTTCAGGACGGTCTGTGCAACCAGTCCGCCGAACAGAGCCGGAACAACGTAGGTGAATGCCGGCTGCAGTGCTTCCATCTCCAGCACCGGCTGAAGCGGTACTGCCAGTACAACGCCAATTGCGAGAACGGCGATGGAGGTGATGATGGATGCGCCGCATACGATGATAGCCATCGTGTGGCACTTCTCGGTGTTCGGTTCAATTCCCAGCGCGTTGATGGTGCCTACCGTAGCAGGCATTCTCAGATTGGTAACGTTTCCTGTAATGTAGGACATATACAGCGCTCCCGGACCCATAATGGACATGTAGCCGATGGTTTCACCCGGCCACCACGGAGCCATGAAGAGAATTACAGCGACGATTGCCGGCCATAGCTGTTTGAGATCCGGCCATACGCCGTATACAATGCTGGTGATAATTGGGTATGCAGTCATTGCTACCAGCAACAGCAGGCTGGAAGTAATGCCGAAGAAGTGTACCCAGTCGTTAAAGCTTCTTGTCTTTTTCATCCTGTTCACCTCCTAGAAAATCAGGCATGCCGCAACCATCGCCACGATCATACTGATAGCCATGCAGAAATCGGATAGCCATTTCGCCTTTGGCATCTTATTGTATACGAATACAATAAGTGCACCGACAGCAAAGCTGATCAGGAATACGACACCCTTCGTGCTCATTGCACTGAGGCCGTATGCTACAGATACGAAGGCCATGATGCCCACGAGGCATCCGGTTCCCAGTGCGAGTACCAGACCCATGTCGATGGCATTTGCCTTCTCGTACATCTTGCTGATTGGCTTAATTGCCAGCGAAGACCAGAGTACGCATGCACTTCCGCCGATGGTCATAATCCATGCAGCAGCAACCCAGCCGTTGATGGTGTAACCATTCAGTACGAGCTCCTCTCCTACAGCGCTGACAGCCACGCTGGCTGCGTACGCTTCGTAGTGCGCCGATCCGATGATGGAAAGTCTCAGCCAGATAAGCGGCGTACCTAAGAGCGGTACCAGTGACAGGAATACGAGCAGTACCGGAATCGTCGGTAGAATACTGATAGAAACTCCGGTGGTGATGCCCTTCCGGATGTCCTGGTTGGTAAGTCCAAGTTCCAGAGCATTCTTCTTCGCGCGGCGCATGAATATCAGGCACTGAATGACAACCGCGATGAGAAGAGCGCCTACATAGATGAACATCCACGGGGCGTTACAGATTTGGGTATAACTCATTTGATGTCCCTCCTTAATTCAAGGATTTGTCTCCCCCGGTTAGAAAGTACGTTTCTTTCGTCCGGGATTGACGCTGCCGGTCCTTTGGCCGAGAACCGGCTGAATGTTGCTGATCAGCGTCAGAAGTGCCCACAGCACTTCTATAAAATATTGCTATTTTGTAATATTATTCCACGCAAAAAGTGCTTTGTCAACCATATATCAAACTTTCGCATGGAGTCTATGTTTTTCCTTCATGGAAAGAATTCGCCTTTTCCGTGATTTTTTGGCCTTTCAAGACAATCTGATATGTATTTTAAGGAAAATGTTTTTTTGTGTACAATTGCATACAAAAAGAGCCCCTACTGGGGCCCGTAACAACTTTCATAAAATAATTCTAAAGTGCCTCTATTAATTCATTAGAATGTTGGCGGTCAGTTCCGCTGCTTCCTTCTCAATATCCGCTACTTCCTGCTCCCATTCCATCGCCGTCTCCCGGCTTCCCATAGCTGGCGTATTGGCAAGGACGTTGAGCTTTGCCGCCTGGATGCAGGCATTCAGGTTGAGGGCGGATACATAGAGATCGCTGACCAGATTCTTGTTGGACTTTCCGAGAATTTCCCGGTTCAACCGGAGGCCGACAAGGGCGGCTCTGCAAGCATTCAGCGGTGCCAGGCCGGCAGCCACGGAAGCCTCAGAAATGGCGGCTTTGCGCATCTCTTTCTCTTCCTCTGTCGCCTTCGGCATGGCATACGCATCGGACACCAGAGTGAAGGCTTCCTTGTCATCATCGATACCCTGAATCAGCTGAGACAGTATCTCCTGTGCCTCATCTCTGACGCGGATATTCAGTGCTTCATACTCGGCATATTTCTTCTTTCCTATGGTAAGGTTTGCGACCATCATAATGAGGGCTGCACCCTGTGCGCCGGTCAGTGCGGCAACCGCGCCGCCGCCCGGTGCCGGAGCCTCGGACTTAAGGTCGTCGAGGAATTCGATAATCTTCTGGTCTCTAATCATACTGTAGTCTCCTTCTTTCGTGCGTTTATGCTTTCGCCGGGCCGGGGATGTCGGGTGGACGAAATTTGTTTTTAACCGTTCATAGACGGATTTCATTATCGATATCTTTCATCGCTGTGACCCAGCAATCCAAGCAGGCGCTTTTCATGGTTCTTACGATTCCGGCGATTATCCACTGCCATGCGGTTATCCACTGCCATCTGCGAAATTTTTCGTAAGAAATGTCTGCCTGCTTAAGCCATCCGGCAATTCATCTGATACTGGCTTCCTCTCCATTTCGAGGTAACTTCCTTCAAGAAGGCTTCCGCGAGATAGGAATTCCGTGGATAAAAAAGACGCCGGAAAACGAATTCCGGCGTCCTCTCTCGAGTCTTGTTTCCCTCGCGCTTCCGAACTAGTTGTTCAGGTCTGCGTCGAATGGCAGAAGTGCTACCACACGCGCTCTCTTGATGGCAGTGGTAACTGCTCTCTGATGCATTGCGCAAGTGCCGGTAACTCTTCTAGGAAGAATCTTACCTCTCTCCGTAGTGAACTTCTTCAGCGTCTCTACGTCCTTGTAATCAATCTTCTTATCCTTGTCTGCACAGAACTGGCATACTTTTCTTCTTCTCATGCCGCCGCGCTTTCTGTTGTTATTGTCCATTGTCGACTAAATCTCCTTTCCTAAGATTTTAGAACGGGATATCGTCGTCTGCTGCCTGGAATGCATCCGGGAAATCATCCTGACCTCCGAATGGATCCGACTGCGACGGCGCGCTCTGCTGGCCGCCCTGATAGCTATCATTGCTGCCGCTTCCGCTGTTTCTGGAACCGAGGAACTCGACGCGGTTTGCAATCACGTCCGTGGTGTAGACCGTCTGTCCGTCCTTCTTGTAGCTTCCCGTCTGAATGCGTCCGCTCACTGCCGCCTGGTTGCCCTTCTTCAGGTATCTTTCCACAGTCTCTGCCTGTTTTCCGAATACCGTGATTCGAATGAAATCAGCCTGACGTTCCTGCCCTGCGGATACCGGTCTGTCAATTGCCAATGTGAAATGGGCAACAGCAGTCTGGGTATTCGGAGAGTAGCGCAGCTCCGGATCTCTGGTTAATCTTCCAATTAAAATTACACTGTTCATGTTTCACCCGTCCTTTCCGAACTCTGAACGGCTACTACTTCTCGTCCTGGCAAACGATGATGTGTCTCATGCAATTATCGGAAATCTTCAGTCTTCTGTCCAGCTCCTTCGGCAGCTCAGCGTTTGCCTGGAATGGAAGCAGTACGTAGAAACCATCCTTCTTCTTGTTGATCGGATATGCCAGCTTCTTCAAGCCCCACAGATCAGCTTCGCCAGCCTCTCCGTCAGCGTTGATGATGCCCTTCACGGTCTCGATCATCTGGTCTCTTCCTGCTTCATCCATAGCCGGATCAAGAATGAACAATAATTCATAACTTCTCATTGTTTTCACCTCCTATGGCCTAATGACATCTTGCGATGTAGGATTCTGGTCTGCGAATTCAGACCATACCCAATAATTATACTGATATGACGCCGAATTGCAAGCGAAAATTCCCTTCGATTCAGCGCATTTGGGTCAAAATAATATTCGTTCCGCGACATTCTTCCGATTTCCGCAGACTTTCCGCAGAAGCCCAGCTGCATTTCACCATTCGCGAGAAGCTAATTCTCGCCACACGACCTCCGATATTCAGAATCCTATGAGCTTGTGTCCAGCCCCTGCGGATTCCGAACTACACCTTTTCGGTTGCTTTCTGTAGCTCCGTTTTAGTCCAGCCCCTGCGGATTCCGAATTACGCTCTCGGCAAGTGCCGGCTTCATTTGAATGGAGCACTATCCGCAGATTTGCGCAGAATCGAGAAGAATGGTGAATGGTCCGTCATTCAGCAGTTCCACCTTCATCTCGGCACCGAATTCGCCTTGCTCCACCACATCAACCCGCTCTTTGCACTTTGCAATGATATATTCGTAGAGCGCCGTTGCGTGATCCGGCGCGCCCGCTTCGATGAAGGAGGGGCGATTCCCTTTCTTGCAGTTGGCATACAGCGTGAACTGAGAGATTAGTAGCAGCTCTCCACCGACATCCGCCAGCGACAGATTGGTCTTGCCATTCTCGTCCTCGAAAATTCGTAGCTTAATCATCTTGTCCAGCATCTTGTCTGCAATCTCTTCGGTATCCGTATCGGACACGCCAATCAGCACCATGAACCCCTTCCCGATGGCACCGATGACCTTCTCATCTACGGTGACGCTGGCATGGGTTACTCTCTGAATTACAAATCTCATTTTTCTTCTCTGCTTCCCTTCCGCTTAATCTCTTTCTTCAATCTATGTCTATTCCGGTCTTCTCTGAAACAACGCCAAGGGAGATGGTATCCTGACATGTCCGTCACCACAACGGTGATTCCGATGCGTTGGATGCATTTATGGCAGCTTCCCTATTTCCAGGTTCCGGTACTCCAAGATTGCATCTTTCTACCTCGGGCGTCTCGTTTCTTGCAATTTAAGACTCGATATTTTACAATAATTCTAGCTTATTCCGATAAGCACTTCAAGCCGCGAAGCCATGCAAGAGGCTTCCTGTGCGGTTTTTTAAACTGCTGTATCGCGTTGTACATACAGCGTTTCGCCGATGATTCCGTTACCACTGTAATTGTTGCATCATCGCCATCGCTATAATTCGTCGCCGTCAATGGGATTACAACCATTCCTATTACACGCTATCTATTATTGCCTCGTGTAATCAGATTGGCGCCATCAACACTTATACAGCAAACGAACATCACTCCAATAACGAAAGAAGGCTAATTCACCATGATGAATCCATTTACCAGCATTCCGGCCGGCCTCACCATCCTGTCGGAAATGAACCGTTTCAATAGAAAAGCACCCAAGTTCGAGGCACTTCGCAAGGAAGGCAAATTTGAAGAAGAGCGTGCCATGATTCTTGACGGAACCACTTACTTTGCCGATGTGGTTTCCAAGAAAATCGGCATTCAGTTCGACATCCAGGGCGAGGAGAACATTCCGGAGCAGGGACCGGTGCTCATCGTGGCCAACCATCAGAGCTACGCCGACATCCTGGCGATGATTTATGCCATCCGCAAGTTCCAGATTGGCTTCATTGCCAAGTCTGAATTTACCGGATTCAAGCCACTGGCTACCGCCATCAATTACACACGTTCGCTCTTCATCCAGAGGGGCGATGCCCGTGCCGCCATCCAGACGCTGAACGAAGCGGCGACTTTGATGAAAGAAGGATTCTCCCTCGTCATCTTCCCGGAAGGAACGCGCAGCCGCTCCAGCGAGATGGGCGAGTTCAAGGCCGGCAGCTTCAAGTTCGCCCAGAAAGCGAAAGTACCGATTCTTCCGGTCACCCTGGAAGGGGGCTATCATTTCTGGGAAGAGAAGGGCACCGTGCAGCCATGCACCATCCACGTGAAGATTCATCCGCTGGTTCACTTTGAAGAGATGGACCGCAAGGCGCAGAATTCCGCTCACGTCGAAATTGAGAAGACGATTCGCGACGGGCTCAAGGAATTTATCGACTAGAGGAGTATTCGACCAAACTCTCCTATACTTTTCTCTCATCCATTGCAGCATGTGTATGATTGTCCCAGAGCTATGAATCGTTATCTAAGATGATGTTCCCCTCGACATGTCCATCAGATCAATACTTTTCTTATGAAATAAACGTTCTCCGAGAATCACATCTCAGAGAACGTTTTCTCATTCTTTGATTCTAATTGTCCCGCGCGCCTCTTCCTGATTCTTCCCGAAGACACTTCGCCTGCGCTTGTGAGTATTTCAGATTCGTTGCTCCTTGTTAATCTCGTTTCCGGGTTTCCTGGGATATCATCTTCCATGATATCTATAATATCTATTAACGAATTATCACGAAGACTTCTTCGCCTTCTCTCGCTTCAGCATCCGGTTCTCCCGCTTCTTCAGGTCCTCTGCCGTCGCAATAACGCGGAGCTCCGTCGACAGCGTATTGCACGGAGACTCGATGAGGTCCGAAATGGACGAGAGCGTGCAGACGAAAGTCAGGTAGGAGATTGGCAATCCCATCTGCGCCAGCAGGATGGTGTAGCAGGTCAGCTCGCCGCCGGAAATCGGCGGATAAGCGATGGACACCACGAATGCCAGGAATACCAGCAGGAGCATCGAGCTGATGCTCATCTCTTCTCCCCGCACCGCCTTGATGGAGCAGACCATCAGGATCATCTCGGATGCGATGAACGGCTTATGGATAACGGTACCCACCGGCAGTGCGAAGGATACCATCTGCTTGTCCACGCCGAACTTCTCTTCGCAATCCTCGTAAGCACCGGCAAATACCACGGAAGAGGATGCGGAATTCAGCCTTTCTATCGCATTGAATTTGAGCTTCTTCCAGATTTCCTTCATCGGCATGCCGATTTTGTGGGAAGCCAGCATCATCTGGGCAATCACCACCGCAATGACGAATAGGGTATTGATAATCAGCATCTTGCCGAACTGCTGGAACTGCTTGATATCCGCGGACAGCCCCAGGTCAATCAAGCTGAGTACGAAGAACCAGGCCAGAATGTGGTGGTTAAATGCCGTGATGATTCTCATCATCAGCGCATTTCCTTCTTCCACCAGGTGCGTGATGGTGTGCACCTGTCGCTGCAGGTACAGCATCGCCATTCCCACGATAACGCCGATGAAAATAATCTGAATCATATTTCCTTCGACGAACGGCTCAATGACATTCTCCGGAACCGCTTCCGCGAGGAACTGGATAATCTGCGCGCCTTCCGTCTCCATCGAGAAATCCGGATAGAACGGGAACGCAACCATGCCGACCACGGCCGCTGCCAGGATGATGATAATCGTCTCGCGAATGAATCTTTCACAGATGAATTTACCCTTATCCTGCAGGTATCTCGGACTTCCAACGCTCATCACGCCGGCAATGATGGAAAGGAACATCATTGGCGTGACAATCGCCGTCAGGAACCTTGTGCCGTAATTGAAAAGAATGCCGATGATATAGGTATCAAAGAAATTTTCCACGGCATCCGGCGCCAGCTTGATTCCAACGGCGATAACGGCCGCCATCGCAATCAACATGATAAGATCCTTAATCGCATTGCTCTCCGCGATGGAAATTCTTGTGTACACCACATTCGACCCGCGGTCGTACTGGAACAGCCAGCCGATACCCAGCGAAGCCATCGTACTGTCTATGATGCCGAGTCCCTCCGAGTCATCGATGTACAGCGGATTCTTCCGGAACGTGATGCCTTCCAGCTTCATGGTCAGCGACAGCTCACTCTTCGTCTCCTCTGCCGTGAACTCCACCGACAGCCCTTTCGCGGTGCTCATCCACCGCATCAGCAGCTCTTCCGCCGACAATCTCTGACGGAAAATATCCTTTCTCGTCATCACCGGATATTCCCGGAGCAGCAGTTCAATCTCATCGGAAATCAGATCAATTCCCTCCGGCGTCAGATCATAGGTTCGTTTGTGTATTACTTTCTTCATTATTGATTCCTGTATCTATCCTTGTTATATCCCTGTTTATCTTTTGTCTCCGGGATGATTTTTCTCATCCCTTTGTCCCAATTTCATGAAGTCGCAGCATCCGTGATTGTCACTCTTCCGGCGTCGGCGAATTCTTCCGATTCCGGCCCTTTCGAAGCCTTTTCTTCGTTTCACCGGCTTCCAATCACGCAATTTTCCAATCACGATTGGAAATTGCTATTTCCTAATTATAATTTCTCGATTGTCAGGAAGTCCAGGAACCCGGTAATCTCGAAGATCTCCATCACGCTGTCCTGCACACCGACAAATTTCATCGAACCCTTCTTATTCATGGTCTTCTGCGCCTTCAGAATCACGCGCAGCCCCGCCGACGACACATAATCCATGTCCTTCACATCGATAATCAGATCAGTCATATCGTCGTACAGCCGGTCCAGCTTCTCATCCAGCTCCGGCGCGGTGGTCGTGTCCAGTCTGCCCTTCAGTACGACGGTCTGTGTGGTCCCTTCCTTCTTTGTCTGAATATCCAAGCTCATCGTTTCCTCCTTATCCTTCGATAAATATAATTCTATAGTTTATTTTTTCCTTCAATTCGTCATTTATTACGTCTTATTGCTATGATACATCATTTTCCCCGGAAGTCTTAGCGGTCAAAAATATATTTTTACCCGCGGGAGACGTCCGATGAATCCATATTCTTGATTTTCTTCTTCAGTGTCAGGATGTTCGAGCCGTTCTGGTACTCGTACTTCACGTCGTCCATCGTCTTCTTCACGATGTAGATGCCAAGGCCGCCTTCGGTGCGGCTCTCCAGCGCGAGTCCGACGTCCGGATCCTTCTTCATTAGTGGGTCGAACGGGACGCCGTGGTCGCGGAAGCGGAGCACCATGTCCTCACCTTCCATCTTGAGGTCAACGACCACGTCCTCCTCGCGCTTCGGGTAGGCGTATTTCGCGATGTTCACGAAGATTTCCTCGACGCAGATGGCGATTTGCGTCAGCAGCTTGGGGGAGCAATTGGCTCTCTCCAGTTCCTCTTCAACGAAGGAGGTCACCTGCAGGAGGTTGCTGCTGTTCGCGCCGACTTTGAGCTTCTTGGTCTTCTCGGCCTTGCGCTTGTCGCGGTATTTCAGCATCATCATGGTGATGTCGTCGAATTGCTCCGCGTTGCCGGCGAACTGACGGATGTCTTCCCGGAGACCCTGAAGGACACTTCTCGTTCCTTCACCAATATGATTGTTCAGGTATTCCTCCATCCGGTCGGTGCCGTAGAATTCGTCCTTCTCGTTGATGGCTTCGGTGACACCGTCAGTGTACAGGAAGAGTTCGTCTCCCGGTGCGATTTCCAGTTCGTAATCCTGATAGCGGATTCCGTCGATGCCGGCCAGGACCATGCCCGGCTTGGTCTTTAGGAATTCGAATTCGCCGGAGCCTTTCTTCAGCAGCGGCGGGTTGTGACCGGCATTGCTGTACGTGAGGATACCGGTCTCGGTATCCAGGACTCCCATCCAGGCGGTGACGAACATGCCATCGTCGTTGCCCTCGCAGAGCATGTGGTTCACCTTCGAGAAGGTCTCTGCCGGCGAGTCTCCCATGTTGGCCTGGTTCTTGAGGAGTGTCTTCGTAATTACCATGACCAGTGCTGCCGGAATTCCCTTGCCGGAAACGTCGGCCATGACAAGTGCTATTTTGTTATCATCAATCATGAAGAAGTCGTAGAAGTCGCCGCCGATGGCTTTGGCCGGATTCATGGTGGCGTACAATTCGATTTCCTCGCGATTCGGTAGCGGCGGGAAGATGGTCGGCAGCATGTGGGTCTGAATTCGGTGCGCCAGCCCCAGCTCGGATTCAATCCGGGCCGATTTCATCACGATTTCCTTCTGGCGAAGTACCATCTCTTTGCCGGATTCCGCAATCTTCCAGCAGATGCTGACCACGATGGTGAATATCAGCATCTTCGGCAGATAACCCTGCACCAGCGTATCGCGGATTCGTTCTCCCGCATCGACGCCGCTTCCAAGGATAGCTTCTGTC
>CAVGMK010000102.1:0-10223 GCA_963630135.1 Oscillospiraceae bacterium | reverse complement strand
GTCCGGGAGCTGACCGGCGGCATCTACTTTGGCGACCATGTCACCGAGACCGCCGAAGACGGCACCGTCACGGCCTACGACGTGGAGAAATATTCGGATTATGAGATTCAGCGAATCGCCCGCACGGCCTATGAAATGGCACAGAAGAGAAGCGGCCGCGTGACCAGCGTTGACAAAGCCAACGTGCTGGATAGCTCTCGCCTCTGGCGGAAGACCGTGACCGAGATGAACGCCGAATATCCGGACGTTCAGCTGGATCACATGTATGTGGACAACGCTTCCATGCAGCTGATTCGCGACCCGAAGCACTTCGATGTCATCGTCACCAGCAACATGTTCGGTGACATTCTCTCCGATGAAGCCAGCCAGATTACAGGATCCATCGGCATGCTCCCATCGGCGAGCCTGGCGGACGGCAACTTCGGCATGTACGAGCCGGTTCACGGCTCCGCACCGGACATCGCCGGCACGAACAAGGCCAACCCGATTGCCACAATTCTCTCCGTAGCCATGATGCTCCGCTACACGCTGGGCCTCAGCCAGGAAGCGGACGAGATTGAAAATGCCGTGAAGCACTTCCTGGCGGACGGATACCGCACCGCCGACATCGCAGCGAACGGCGAGGCCGTCTCCGGCACCGTCGAGACCGGCGACCGGATTGCTTCCTACATTGCCTAGGTTCACTTAGCATAACCTGCGTCGTTCCATCGGAGTTCACCCAGATGCGGAATTCACCTAGATGGCCTCGGAACATCGCTTTTTCCGAACGCCAATCCTTAGTCAATTCCAATTATCCCGCCTCCATTTCGGTCAAAAATAAATGACCTTGGATCCGCAATTACCGGCAATGCAGCCATACTGGCCGGCACAGAATAAATTCATACAAAAACACCGTTTCCCGGTCATCCCGGCGAAACGGTGTTTCTTCATTTGTTCATTGCATTCCCTACTCCGACAGCTTCGACGCAATCTTCGCAATCTCGGCGAAATCCTTCACCTTCAGGCTCGCACCGCCAATCAGGCCGCCATCGATGTCCGGCTTCGACAGAAGATCCTCGGCATTGTTCGGCTTCATGCTGCCGCCGTACTGAATAATCATATGCTCGCCCACAGCGATGTTGTAGAGGCCCTGCATCATGCCACGGATGAAGGAACACATGTCCTCCGCCTGCTCCGGCGATGCTGTGCGGCCCGTACCAATCGCCCAGATTGGTTCATAAGCGATGACGATTCTTTCCGCATCCTCTGCGGAAATTCCTTCGAAGTCCGCCGAGAGCTGGCCGCAGACAAAGGCCTGCTCCTGTCCCTTCTCCCGGGTCTCCAGGGATTCGCCCACGCAGAGAATCGGGGTAATTCCCTCTTCCAGAAGAACCTTGAGCTTCTTATTCACCGCGGAATCCGTCTCGTTGAAGTATTCTCTTCTCTCGGAGTGACCGACCACGCAATACTCTACGCCGATTTCCTTCAGCATTTCTACCGAAATCTCGCCGGTGTAAGCGCCGGCGCGTTCATAATGAACATTCTGGGCGCCGACGGAAATGCCGGTCCCTTCGAAAGCTGCTTTTAACCCCTCCAGCTGCGTGAACGGCGCGATAATCGCAATGTCCTGCGGGTTCGGCAGGTGCATGGCCTTCAGCTCATTGGCGTAGTGCACGGCCTGCGCCGTTGTCTTGTTCATCTTCCAGTTGCCGGCAATAAGAAATTTTCTCATGGGTGTTCTCCTGTTATCTTCTATATTATATGCTTATCTTCGCTCTATATATAATTCGTTACTACTCCTCGTCCAGAATGGCGATTCCCGGTAGCTCCTTGCCTTCCAGGAACTCCAGGCTGGCGCCGCCGCCGGTGGAGATATGCGTCATCTGGTCTCCGTAGCCGAACTGCTGAACGGCTGCTGCGGAATCACCGCCACCGATAACTGTGGTGGCATCCGACTCTGCCAGGCAAGCGGCAATGGCTTTCGTACCAACCGCGAAAGGTGCCATTTCGAATACGCCCATCGGTCCGTTCCATACCACAGTCTTGGCCGTCTTCAGCGCATCCGTGAAGAGCTGGATGGTCTTCGGGCCGATGTCGAGGCCCATCCGGTCATCCGGCATCTGGTCCGCATCGTAGATATCATAAGCGGCATCCTCCGCGAAGCGGTCGGCAGCCACAGCGTCCACCGGCAGGAGCAGCTTCACGCCGTTCTCCTCGGCCTTCTTCAGAATTTCCGGAACCAGCTTCAGGCCCTCTTCATCCAGAAGCGACGTGCCGATGGAATGGCCCTGTGCCTTCCAGAACGTGTAGGACATGCCACCGCCGATAATCAGGATATCCACCTTGCTCAGGAGATTGGTGATGACCGGAATCTTGTCACCTACTTTCGCGCCGCCCATTACCGCCGCGAAAGGTCTCTCCGGATTATTTACCGCCTGACCTAAGAATTTCAATTCCTTCTCAATCAGGAAACCCGATACCGCCGGGATGTAGGAAGCAATTCCGGTGGTGGAAGCGTGCGCGCGGTGCGCGGTGCCGAAGGCTTCCTGGACGAAAACGTCGCCGAGATCCGCCAGATCCTTCGCAAATTCCGGCGCATTCTTCTCCTCTTCCTTCCGATAACGAACATTCTGTAGAAGAGCAATTTCTCCGGCTTCCAGTTTCCGAACGGCCTCACGAACCGAATCGTCCACAACGACATCCGAAGCGATGAATGCTACTTCAGTGTCCAGATACTGGGACAGCTTCTCGGCAACCGGCGCCAGCGAGAATTCCGGCTTCGGCTCGCCCTTCGGACGTCCCAGGTGCGACATCAGCACAATTCTCGCACCCTGCTCTTTGAGGTACTGAATAGTCGGCAGGGATGCCACAATACGGGTATCGTCCGTGATAACGCCATCCTTCATCGGTACGTTGAAATCGCAACGTACGACAGCGGTTCTACCGGACCAGTTAATATCTCTAACGGTTTTCTTCATTTCACACCTTCCTCATGTATTTAAGTCTTACAGAAATCACAGCGAAAGCCGCGCCTTTGAAAGCGCGGCTCGCACAGCAATTACTTGTTGTCTACTGCATGCATGTGACGAATCAGTTCGAGCATCTTTGCACTGTAGCCGTATTCATTGTCGTAGAAGGCAATCAGCTTGAAGAAACGGTCATTCAGCTCAATACCTTCTCTGGCATCGAAGATGGATGTGTGTGCATCGCCGATGAAATCGGAGGATACCACTTCGTCATCCACGTACTCCAGAATGCCCTTCATCGTCGTCTCGGAAGCTTCCTTAATCTTCTCACAGAGGTTCTCATAGGAAGTCGGGTTCTTCAGCATGATGTTCAGGTCGATAACCGAAACGTCAGCGGTTGGTACGCGGTAAGAAATACCGGTCATCTTACCCTTCAGCTCCGGAATAACCAGACCTACGGCCTTTGCAGCGCCGGTCGAAGAAGGAATGACATTGCCAAATACGCTTCTTCCGGTACGCCAGTCCTTCATGGAACGAGCATCCACTACCTTCTGCTTCGCGGTTGCTGCGTGAATCGTGGACATCAGACCCTGCTCAATACCGAAATTATCATTTACGACCTTGCACAGCGGCGCCAGGCAGTTCGTCGTGCAGGATGCATTGGATACCACATTGTATTCCGGCTTGTATTCTTCGTGATTCACGCCGAATACGAAAGTCGGGGTATCCTTGTCCTTCGCCGGTGCCGAGATAATAACCTTCTTCGCGCCGGCATCCAAGTGTGCCTGTGCCTTCTCGGTGGTGTTATAAGCGCCGGTACCTTCCATAATGTACTCTGCGCCGCAGTCTCCCCATGGAATATCATGGGCATCGCCTTCCATGAATACCGGAATCTTCTTTCCGTTAATCATGATTCCCTTGTCATATTTCTCAATGGCTGCTGGGAATCTGCCAAAAGTAGAATCGTACTTCAGCATGTATACGATGTAATCCAGATCGGAGTTACGCCAATTAATACCGGCAATCTCCACATCCTCCATGTCCAGTGCAGCTCTCATAACTACACGAGAGATTCTGCCAAAACCACTGATACCAACTCTAACCATTTTTTCCTCCTAGTCGCTGTAAAAGATACAAATACATAACCTGAGTAATAACGTCTATTGAAGCCCCGGAAATCCACCTTGCCGGAGCGCTTCAAACAATATGATATTCACGGAATTAGATAAGTTGAGAGAACGAAGCCGCGTATCCTCACTCATGGGAATACGAATCGCACTCTCTCGGTGCGCTTCGATGAAATCCCGCGGAAGGCCCTTGGTCTCGCGGCCGAAAATCAGCATATCTTCATCCTGATACGTAACATCGGTATATTTCCGGCTTCCCTTCGTTGTCGCCAGGAACCACCGATGATTCTCGTACTTCGCGATAAATGCTTCCAGACTGTCATGAACTTCCAGGTTCAGATACTTCCAATAGTCCAGTCCCGCGCGCCGTACCGATTTCTCGTCAATGTTGAAGCCCAGCGGCCGCACCAGATGCAGCTTCGTATCGGTTGCTGCGCAGGTTCTCGCGATATTGCCGGTGTTCGGCGGTATTTCCGGTTCAACCAGAACAACGTGTAGCATTTTCTCTCCTCTATAAATACAAATTCCTCATTCATTCTACCAGCTAAAATAAGAATTTTCAACTCAAATGCGCTTCCGACAGAGCATTGCAATGGGGCATTCCTCACATTTCGGTCTCCGAGCGGTACAACAATTCCTACCGTGAAAAATAAGCAGGTGATGGGACCTTGTCCACGCTGTTTCCGGAATACAATTCATGAGTTCCTTCTCCGTCTCCAGCACATTGTCCGAATTCGCTAAGCCAATCCGGTTGGCCACGCGATATACATGGGTATCCACCGCAATCCGCTGTACACCGAAGCCCTCCGCCAGCACCACATTCGCTGTCTTCCGTCCGACGCCGGGAAGGGTGACCAATTCCTCGTAGCTTCCGGGAACGAGGCCTCCGTATTTCCGGTCCAGTTCGGCTGCCATCTGAATCAGATTGCGACTCTTGTTCCGGTATAATCCGATGGAACGGATGATTTCTTCCAGATGCGCCGGATCCGCTTTCGCCATGGAAGCCGCATCCGGATAACATTGGAAAAGCGAGGGCGTCACCTTGTTCACGCTGATATCCGTCGTCTGTGCCGACAGCATGACCGCGCAAAGAAGCTGAAACCGATTATCATAATGGAGCGCACAGCCGGCTTCCGGATATGCTGCATCCAGCCGATGAAGTATCTCCTCCACCTGACTCTGTTCAAGAAGATTCTGCATGTATTTATTTCCTTTCCGCTATTGACTGATTCGTACACAGATAATATAATTGTATACAGAAGGATTTAGAAAAACAAGGGGGATAACCATGGAAAAGAACACTGAAGAAAACAACCAACCGTTGTCGAGCACTCTTTTTAACGAGTTACAGAAGGATATCCTATCCGGAAAAATCAAATCCGGCGAGAAACTCACGGAACAGAGCATCTGCAAACAATATGATGTCAGCCGCACTCCGGTTCGGGAAGCACTCCGCCAGCTGGAAGCCGACGGTTTGATTGAGAACATTCCGCCCCGCGGCGCGTTCGCCATTGGACTTACCCGAAGAGATATCTCCGATCTTTTCGATTTGAGAGCGCAATTCGAGATGAAGGCCGTCGAATGGGCGATCCGGCGTATGGACGATGAAGGCGTCGAGAAGCTGCGGGAGAACATCGAATTCATGGAATTCTATACATTGAAGGGCGACACGGAGAAGGTTCTCACCTTCAACTCCCAGTTCCACAACATCATCTATCAGGGAACCGGCAATCGCATGCTCTATCAGACGCTTCACACCTATCAGACATATCTGAAGCACTCTGCCCCGCCGAAAACATTCTCGGACGACTACCTGAATACAATTCTTGCCGAGCACCGTGCCATCTTCAATGCCTTTGAATCCAAGAATCCGGAGGAAGGCCGTCAGGCAATGCATTATCACATGGATCAGTCCAAGCTTCGCCGCATGAGCAAGTTCTTCTAGTTCAGCTCTTCAAGCAAGAAGAAGCGATAAGAATCCGACAAGAAGACGGCTGGAGAATTCCACTATTGGAGCTTTCCACTGAAGGAATCATCCGATGCAGATAAGACCTTCGGCAGACCTTTCTCCGTGTGCAATTCCAATATCATTCATGTTATAACGAAATGAATCAAGCTCGTCCGCTTCGCATTGTGAAGTAGACGAGCTTTTCGTTTCTCCGATTCTATCGACCGGCCTTCTATCGATGGTTCGCTTTCCATCGGTTCCGTTTTCGACCCCTCGGCTATCTAACAGTTTGCCTTTGTTTCATTATAGCGGCGGATACATTCCATCAACTGGTATTCAAGGTCGAAATCCTTCGATTCTATCGATTTACTTTCCGTTGATTCGCCTTCAGGTCCGCTTTCTATCCCTCGGCTATCTACCGGTTCGCCTTTGTTTCATTGTACCGGCGGATGCACTCCATCGACTGGTATTCGAGATTGAAATCCGCGTCGCCCAGCGTCTTCGGCGCACTCTCTCCTCTAACCCGAAGAATTTCCTGAATCAGCGCCTGCGTGAACCACGGATTCTTCACCAGCACCGGCCCCAGCATGTTGGTAAAGAACAGGTTCTTATAGCGGGCGCCTTCGTGACCTTCCTCGTAGCTATGGTTTCCATACCCATAGATTACATCCGCCAGCGCGATATCGCTGTGCAGATACGTATCCATCACCTGAATCTGACTCCCGTTCATGTCGAAATCGTAATCCCGCAAGTGCATAATCAGGTCGTCCCCCACGATGCTGTCCCGTTCCCGGCACTCCATGTCCAGATACCCCAGTCCGGCCATCCGGGATCCGTCCAGGCGTTCGATACTCCGGCCAAAAGCAGCACCGGTGGTGCCTACCGTCAGGATGACTTTACCGGACGCGATATAAGAATCGAGTTCTGCTTGGGACCGGGATAGCGCATTGATAATATATTCGATGGACTTAAATTCGCCCGGGTTCATCAGGATGATGTCCGTATTCTCGAAATCAATGGGATCACCGTAGTTCACGATCTTGTTCACGGTGGTCTGAAGGCCCATCTTTCCGGCGATGCGCTCGAGCGCCATCACGTTGCCGCGGTCGCCGTGAAGGTTCAGAATGTCCGGCCAGAGCCATGTAATGTTAATGCTGTTCATATTTCGGTAGATCCTCCATCATCTGCTCGTATTTGTGGAGCCAGGTTATCAGATAGACGTTGTCGCAATCGTGCTTATCGAGCTCCGCGAAGATGTCCTTGTTCTCATCGGTCGGAATCACTGTAATCCGGTCTTCCGGGAAACCGCCGTAAATCAGGCGGTTGGCAGTGTCATAAGCGACCGCCTCCGAGAAGCTGATGCAATGCTCGATGTTCGACTCCATCAGCGCGTCCACGTTGCAGTCGAAGGTGTAGAACGTGTTGGTGTAATATGGCTGGAAGTCCTCCAGCTGCTCCAGACCAATCATGAAGATCTTACGGCTCTTGTCCTGCGCGATGAAATCGAATGCGGTCGTCAGCGTCTCCGGGTTCTCCTGCTTGATGCGGATGTACTTGATTTGCTTCGTCTTATACGGAATTAATTCCAGTCTGCCGGCGATATTCTTGAAGGAACGGAAGGACTTCGATACCTGCGCCGCTGTCACGCCGAACATCTCGCACACGGCGATGGTCATCGCGTAGTTGTAGAGGAAGAACGGCTGCGTATACGGCAGGTAGATCTCCGTCTCACCGCATCGGCAAGTGCGATTCTCGAAATCGATGTCCGTCAGCAGCACATCCGGCTGAATGCGGCTCTGGAAACCGCAGACGGTGCAGCGGAACGGACCCACGTTATCCACATTGTAATACTGGAACGCAATCTTGTTGCCGCACTTAGGGCAACCCATCGTCACGTCGTAGAAGCCGTTCTTCTCGAACGATTCGCTATGCCGTGCGACGCCGTAGGTGATGACGCTACCTGCTCGGTCTTCTAAGGATAAGGTTCTCGGCTCCTCGTTGTTCGCGATGATTCGCATATCCGGACTGACAATCTTCGAGATTTTCTTGTAGATGAAATCCGGCTCGCCGTTACGCTGCACCTGATCCTTCTGGATGTTGGTGATGCAGAGCGTCTTTGCCGGCAGCTGCTCATAGATTTTCGCTAGATAGCGCTCATCGGTCTCGAAGACCAGGTAGTCGCCGTTCACACGGCCTAGGAGCGAGGAATCGCGAATCAGCGCCGTCGCCACGCCGGTAATCAGGTTCGCGCCTTCAAGATTCGTTGTGACCTTCTTGCCCGCATCACGGAGCGCATGCACAATCAGGTTGTTGGAAGTGGATTTGCCGTTGGTACCGGTGATAAAGACTGTCTTCTCCGGATCCACATGGGTGAAGTGGGTGATGAAATCCTTCTGCAGCTTCAGCGCAAAAGCGCCCGCAATATAGGTGCCGTTCTTTCCCAGAAGGCGGCACAGCAGCAGCCCGAACTTCGACCCCCACAGGACGATGATGAACCATAATTTTCGCATGCTTGAACTCCTTGTCTAACGGATGGTTGTCCGCTGTGTATTCTTTCTATATTTCTTCTATTATATTCTTCTATATTCTTTCTGTATTCTTTCTATTCCCTGCCCTTCGAGTCCTGCCCCTCGAGGTAAGGCGACGCTTCCCATTCTTCCATTGGGAAGACAAATCTCCCAGGGAAAATTCCAGGTAACAATCTCATCGTTATGGTCTTTCCGTTCTTATTCCTTATAGATGCCCAGCCGATGCGCCACCGCATAGATCCGGCCGCCCATCGGAATGTTCATCAGCTCTTCCTTGGTGAACATCTTGAGCATCAATATCATGAAAGCATAGATGAGCGCGCCGACAGCGATGCATAGCAGCGTCGTCACCGCATTTCCCAGCACGCCATTCAGCACCCGGTACAGGAGAAGGATGGCCACGCCCATCACCCCGCCGGATACAATTGGCACCACGAAAGCCTTCCGCTTGTTCATTCGAACCGTGATGGACTTCTTGAGCGTAATATAGATAATCAGGAACGCAATCACCTGGCAGACGATGGAACTGATTGGCGCACCGTACATGCCGATATTCGGGTTACTGATCAGAATCAGGTTCAGGATAATCTTCACTATCGCGCCGGCCAGGAGTGCCACCGCCGGGGTGTACATCCTACCCAGCCCGAAAAGCGACCCTTGCAAGGTGTGATTTACTGCCACGATAATCATCGCCAGCGCCGACAGCTGGAAGACCAGCGCGCCGTCCGGCGCATTCGGATACAGGAGATGCAGAATCGGGTTCGCAAGCACGATGTAACCGATAGCGCATGGGATGATGATGAGCATCGAAATGGTCACCGACATGGAGATTTTCTCCGAGGCTTCCTGATACTTCTCCTTCGCCAGAAGCGACGTGATTTCCGGAATCAAAGCGGAATAGAAGGACAGATTCACCGCCAGCGGCAGATTGGTCAGCGTGTCCACCTTGGACAGAATGCCCGTCGCCCGCATCGCCTCTTCCTCCAGCGCCTGCTTGCTCTCCAGGATTCCGCGGAAGGCAATCTGGATACAGTTGCTGACGGTTACCGTGTCGATAAAAGAAGTTACCACGGATATAACAGACCCGATGGTGAGTGGGATAGCGGTCCAGATGATCAGCTTCGCTAGCCGCTGATTGCTCCGCGCATCGGTTGCCACTGCATCATCGGAAGGCTTCCGGCAGCGGCGAATGTTCTTTTTATAATAGAAAATCAGATAAGAGAAAGAGATTAGCACCGCGAGCGTGGTGGAGACGTTTCCGGCCGCCGCCATAATATAGGCGTCCTGCCCCACGGTGGCGTACACGAAGAGAATGGTCAGCACGCAGTTAAAGAACTGCTCCAGCGACTGCGTGATGCTGCTGGCGCCCATTGTGCCCAGGCCGGCGAAGTACCCACGAACCACGGCCGAGACGCAGACGAAGAAAATCGCCGGTGCCAGAACCTTCAGGACGTAGGAAACCGGCGGCACGTTCATGATGGTGCTGGCGATGTAATCTGCGCCGAAGAATAGAATCAGGGAAAAAGCAAGTCCGATGACACCAAAGACGACCAAGGAGACCTTAAATACGCGGTGTGCGTTGTTGTATTCGCCGCGCGCCGTCCGTTCCGAGACGAGCTTCGAGACCGCACCCGGAATGCCCTGCGACGAGAGCACCAGGAGCACGGCGTACACC
>CAVGMK010000101.1:0-4212 GCA_963630135.1 Oscillospiraceae bacterium | reverse complement strand
GTACAGACGACTTCCGGATTCCGGAATTCGGGGCGAAATTTGCTTTTACCTTAGACGGAGAAGCGGAAGGAGAGGTTCAATATGAAAGCTTCAATGCCGCAGGGGCAGAAGTTCACTTCTACGGAAACAACGTACATCCCGGTTCCGCGAAAAACGTTATGGTAAATGCCGCGCTGGTCGCAATGGAGTTCAACGAAATGCTGCCGAAGGCGGAACGTCCGGAACACACCGAGGATTACGAAGGCTTCATTCATCTCACATCGATGTCCGGAAATGTGGCCGAAGCTCAGCTCAGCTATATTCTAAGAGATCATGACAGCGAGAAACTCCGTGCCAAGAAGGACGTTATGGCGCTCAGCGCCAAATATCTGAACGAGAAATACGGCCAAGGATCCGTCGATCTGATCCTGCAGGATCAATACGGAAATATGGCCGCCGGACTTCAAGATTATCCGGAGCTTCTGAACATTGCAAGGCAGGCTTGTCAGAACTGCAATGTTGATCCTGTTTCCATTCCAATCCGCGGCGCTACCGATGGAGCGATTCTCAGTCTCCGCGGGCTTCCTTGCCCGAATCTGGGAACCGGCGGATATGCCTTCCACGGACCGTATGAGCACGTCACCGTCGAGGGAATGGATAAAATGGTGGAGATTGTCTTGGAAATTCTACGACTCTTTGCAGAATAAAGAAAAATGCTTCAGGTCACTAATGGTCTGAAGCATTTTTTCTGAAGATTTTTCATCCTTGCACTTTCGCAACATGTACTTCTGTGTTCTTTACGTCTAATCTCTATCCTTTCGGCTCTCGGATGTTATTTGAATCATCACTACCCCTGCATCTCCACATACTCATCATACGTGCACATCTTATCCGTCAGGTGCCCTTCCGCGTCAATCTCCATGATGCGGTTCGCCACCGTGCTGATGAACTCATGGTCGTGGGAGGCGAACAGGATGTTGCCCTTGAAGGCTTTGAGGCCGTCGTTCACCGCCGTGATGGATTCGAGGTCCAGATGGTTGGTTGGCTGGTCGAGCACCAGGAAGTTGGAACCGAACAGCATCATGCGGGACAGCATGCAGCGGACCTTCTCGCCACCGGACAGGACTTTGACCGGCTTGTACACGTCGTCGCCGGAGAAGAGCATCTTGCCCAGGAAGCTCCGCATGAAGGTCTCCGTCGTCTCGGAGGTGTACTGGCCGAGCCATTCCACCATGTTCAGGTCGCAATCGTTGAAATAGGCGGAGTTGTCCATCGGGAAGTAGGATGTCGTAATGGTGACGCCCCACTTGAAGGAGCCCTCGTCCGGCTCCATCTCGCCCATCAGAATCTTGAACAGCGTGGTGTTGGCAATCTCGTTCTCGCCGACGAAGGCGATCTTGTCATCGCGGTTCACCATGAAGGAGATATTGTCCAGCACCTTGACGCCGTCGATGGTCTTGCTGATGCCGTCCACGGTCAGGATGTCTTTGCCCGCCTCGCGGTCCATGGTGAAGCCCACGTACGGATAGCGGCGGGAAGACGACGGCATCTCCTCAACCGACAGCTTGTCCAGGAGCTTCCGGCGGGATGTCGCCTGCTTGGACTTCGACTTGTTGGCGGAGAATCGCTGAATGAAGGCCTGTAGCTCCTTGATTTTGTCCTCATTCTTCTTATTCTGGTCGCGAATCATCTTCTGCACCATCTGGCTGGACTCGTACCAGAATTCGTAGTTGCCCACATACATCTTAATCTTGCCATAATCCACATCCACGATGTTCGTGCAGACGGTGTTCAGGAAGTGACGGTCGTGGGACACCACGATAACCGTGCCATCGTACTCCAGGAGGAAATCCTCCAGCCAGTTGATGGCCTTGATGTCCAGGTGGTTGGTCGGCTCGTCCAGCAGGATGATGCCCGGATTCCCGAAGAGCGCCTGCGCCAAGAGCACCTTCACCTTCTCCTTACCGGTCAGCGAGCTCATCTGCGAATAGAGGATGTCGTTCGACAGCCCCAGCCCCTGAATCAGCTTGCTCACGTTGGACTCGGCCTCCCAGCCGTCCATCTCGGCGAACTCTCCCTCGAGCTCCGCCGCGCGGATGCCGTCCTCGTCGGAGAAATCCGGCTTCATGTAGAGTGCATCCTTCTCCTTCATGACATCATACAGGTGCTTATTTCCCATGATGACGGTGTCCAGCACCGAATATTCATCGTATTCGAAGTGGTCCTGCTTGAGGACCGACATGCGGACGCCCTTCTTAATGGCCACGTCGCCGGTCGTCGGCTCCAGGTCCCCCGACAGCACGCGGAGGAACGTGGATTTGCCCGCGCCGTTGGCGCCGATAACGCCGTAGCAGTTCCCCGGCGTGAACTTCAGGTTCACATCCTTGAAGAGCGGCTGCCCGCTAAAATTCACACTAACATTGATTACATCTAACATTCTCTATTCCTTTCCTACCCTTTATTTACACACCATTATCTACATACTATTCCTGCTCGGACTTCCTATCCATGTTCGCCGAAAGCGGAATTTTCACACACGCTTCCCATGTAAGCACTTCACGCAAATTCCACCCCATAGGAAAAGCGTTGCAAATACATCATTCACAACGCTTCTGCGAAATCACAACCTGAAACATGTTACCACAGAATCGGGTCCCCCGCAATTCTTACTTTCACCATTTGCATTTCGGTCAAAAATAGATTCCTTCCGTCCTTACACATCCGGTGATGCTACTTCTTCCACTTGCCGGACAGGTAATACGTGCCGCCCACCAGTAGCGGAACGAATCCGGCCGTCGCGTCGCCATACCAGAAGCCCACTGGGCCCAGTGCCAATCCCATGCCGAACAACGCTGCGAAAGCGATACGGCCGCCGCCATCCAGGAAGGCGATGAAGAGGTTGAGCTTCGAGTTGCCGGAGCCGTTGATGATACCGAAGCCACATGTTCTCGAAGTCGCACCGATGAAATTCACGATGACCGGACCGACGATAATGCCGGAAGCGGCCAGTACGGACGCGTCCGTGGTGAACAGGCTGCATACGGCGTTCGGTGCCGCCAGCATGATGACAATCAGCACCGAAGTAATGATTGCGGAATAGGTAGTTGCCCATACAATGATTTTCGGTACCCGCTCATATTTCCGTGCGCCGAAGTTCTGCGCCAGCATCGAACCGGATGCCGTGCTGAGGGCGGCGGACATGATGCCGGCCATCGTATTAATCTTGCTCAGAATACCCGCGATTGCCGAGAAGACCAGTCCGTAGGAATTGACCCATGCGGTGACTACCGTCTGCGAGATAGAGACGGATGCGGATTGCAGGGACATCGGAATTCCCAGGGAGACCAGGCGCCCTACCGCATCGGCACGCGGAATAAAGCTAGCGGGCTTGAAGTCGAAGCCAAATGCATCGCGGTGCCGGTACAGATAGATCAGCGCAACGATGAAGCTGAAGCCCTGTCCGATAACCGTAGCCAGCGCTGCGCCCTGTACTTCCATGTGGAAGATGGCGATGAATACCAGGTCGAGCACGATGTTCATGACAGCCGCGATGCTGATGAACATGAACGGCCGCTTGGAATCGCCCATGCCCCGCATGATGGCGCTGACGATATTATATCCGTAGATGAACAGGAGCCCACAGATGCAGGTCACCGTATAATCCATGGTATAATCCCAGGCCTCTGCCGGCGTGTTGACGGTCTCCAGAATCCAGTACCGAAGGAAGTAGCACACGATGGCCATCACCGCGGCCAGGCTCATCATCACGGTGAACATGGAACCGATGGTGCGGTGTACCATTCGGAAATCTCCCCGCCCAACGGACTGGGCGATGGTAATCTGCCCGGCCCCGGCGAAACCCATGGCGAACAGATTCAGAATATGCAGGACGTTACCACCGGTCGATACGGCCGACATGCCGGTGCCGCCGATGAACTGTCCCACGATAACCATGTCCGCCACATTGTAGACCGCCTGCAACGCGTTGGACAGGAACAGTGGGAACGCGAACTTCAGCAGCTGTTTCGCGATGGGTCCCTCGGTCAAGTCATTGACCATTGAAAATGTTTTTTGCTCCTCCATATAACCTCTCTGATTCTTCTGTATTTCCTAGGCACTCGAAAAGAGGCCTTCCCTCATCAGAAAGCCCCTTTACATGCTTCCATTATAGTATCTCCGCGGAGGCCATACAAGGCGAAATCGCGTCTATTTTTTATCAAACCATCACACAGG
>CAVGMK010000100.1:0-6492 GCA_963630135.1 Oscillospiraceae bacterium | reverse complement strand
CTGCCAGGAACATATCCAGCTGGATGGTAATCATGGTATCTTCCTTGCCGTATACATTCTTTGCCTGGATGTCGAGCTTCGGACCGTAGAATGCAGCCTCGCCGGCAGCTTCGGTGTAGTCCAGACCGATTTCATCCAGGATGGTTCTCATGGCGCCTTCCACGTGATCCCAGTCTTCCGCGGTTCCCAGGTATTTGTCCGGATTCTCCGGATCCCACTTGGACATTCTGTAGGTTACGTCCTCTTCCAGGCCCAGTGTGGTGAGGCAGTACTTCGCGAGCTCAACGCAACCCTTGAATTCGTCAGCGACCTGTTCCGGTGTGCAGACCAGATGGCCCTCGGAGATGGTGAACTGGCGGACACGGGTCAGGCCGTGCATCTCGCCGGAATCCTCGTTGCGGAAGAGGGTAGAGGTCTCAGCCATGCGGTATGGCAGGTCACGGTAGCTCTTCTGACGAGCCTTATATACGTAATACTGGAATGGGCAGGTCATCGGACGAAGCGCGTATACATCGCTGTCTGCGTCGTTCTCAATCAGGTTGATGTCCTGCACACCGTGAATTTCACGAGCCGCATCCTCTGTGTTGTCGAGATCTGCGAGGTTCTCATATCCTAAGAGGAACATACCGTCCTTGTAGTGGTACCAGTGGTCCGAGATCTTATAGAGTGTGGACTTTGCCATCAGCGGTGTGCGGGTACGAACGTAGCCCCATTCATAATCCTCCAAGTCCTCAATCCAGCGCTGCAGCTTCTGGATAATCTTGGTGCCGTTCGGCATGAAGAGCGGCAGGCCCTGACCGATGACATCCACGGTGGTGAAGAGGTCCATCTCTCGGCCGAGGCGGTTGTGATCGCGGTTCTTGATGTCTGCCAGGTATTCGAGGTATTCTTCGAGGTCGGCTTTCTTGGTGTAAGCCGTGCCGTAAATACGGGTCAGCATCTTGTTGTGCTCGTCGCCTCTCCAGTAGGCACCGGAGGACGAAGTCAGCTTGAACGCCTTAATCGGTTTGGTGCTCATCAGGTGTGGTCCGGCGCACAGCTCGATGAAGTCTCCCTGCTGGTAGAAAGAAATGGTCGCATCCTCCGGCAGATCCTCGATGAGCTGTACCTTGTAAGGCTCATCGCAGTCTTTCATCATCTGGATGGCTTCTTCTCTCGGCAGTGTGAAGTACTCCAGCTTGTCGCCCTTCTTGATGATCTTCTTCATTTCTTTCTCGATGTTGTCGAGATCCTCGCGCGTTAGCGGCGGCATGTCGAAGTCGTAGTAGTAGCCGGCATCAATCGACGGACCGATGGCTAATTTTGCCTCCGGATACAGATGCTTCACCGCTTCCGCCAGCACGTGAGAACAGGTGTGGCGGTATGCATGCTTGCCCGCATCGGAGTCGAAGGTCAGGATACTGAGCGTGCAGTCCTTGTCGATGATGGTGCGCAGGTCCTTGACCTCGCCGTCCACCTCGCCGACACAGGCGGCGCGAGCCAGACCGTCGCTGATGTCCTTCGCGATGTCGTAGATAGACATCGCTTCCGCGTATTCGCGGGTGCTTCCGTCTTTCAAAGTGATAATCATTGTTGGTTTCCTCCTTCTATCACGGAAGGCACAGAAAAATCCCTTCCGCAGCAATACTGTCAGAAGGGACGCATACATTACGTATTCGTGGTTCCACCCATCTTCCGGATGACCAGATGTCGTCCGGCACTCATTCAGGCTGTAACGCGGCCAGCGGGCAGGATTAGTGCCACTCGGAGGTGGTGTTCCGCAGACCCGGGCTTGGGATAATTCCACCAGCTATCCCTCTCTGGCAAGCCTTTCCGGTGAGCGTACTGTCCTCGTCATCGTTTTTACATTTCATAATTGTAGCACTCGCGCGGAGGTGCGTCAATTTGCTTTTTGGCAAAAAAATTTATATCACGATAATGTTGATTGACATGATTGCAGGAAATAAGCATAATATTGGTATAATACTACTATTTAAAAGAGGCTGAGGAGGTGTCACAATGAACATTCGTCCATCTGCAGCAATTCGGCAGAATTATAATGAAATTGCAAACCTGTGCCGAGAAACAGCGGAACCTATCTTCCTGACCAAGAACGGGGAAGGCGATTTGGTTGTCATGGATATTGAAACCTATAATCGGTGGGAGAAGATGTTGAAATTAAGAGAAGAACTGCTTGCGGTTGAAGAAGACAGAATGGCTGGTCGAAACGGCTGCTCGCTGGATGAGCTCGATTCGTATTTGGAAGATATCATTGCAGAGGTATAGCGTATGGGAGAGGCGAAATATCAAGTGATTGTTTCCGATAGGGCAAAGCGAATGCTGGGAACGCATGTGCGTTTCATGGCTCGGGTTAACAAGTCTGCTGCAAATGCCAAGCGGAAAGAGTTGGTTCAAGCAATGCGTTCTCTGGAACACATGCCGCAAAGATTCCCTTTCTTCGAGGAACCGGGTATACCTTCTAACAAGTATCATAAGATGTTTGTGGAGAAGTGGTATCTTATTCTTTATCAAATTAAAGATGACAAAGTGTATGTGGATTATATTCTCGACTGTAGAAAAGATTACAATTGGTTTGTTAGATGATTGCATCTGCTAGAAAGTATGATTGCTTCAATTCATTAGATGCTGCGTTCTAAGAGTAATGATAGGACAAAAAAATAACCGCCTTTTATTAAGCCCAGTAAAAGCGGTTATTTTGTAACCATATATAGGGCTGACCGTCTAATCCCTTAGGGGAATAATCATGGCAGCACCATCTTCGACCACATAATACCATCTAGAATGGAAGAATGTCAAACGGCGCCATGCTCATCCTGCGAAATTATTCTGAAAGACCATTTCGGCAGGATGGGCATGGCGCCAGTTATTCTCACGCGTGAATTTATGGGGAGACCTTTGGCGGTAATTTGTTCTCAATGGACGCTCAATTGAGTAATTGAGTCATCGTTGATTAGATAATCAGCCCGTAACGGTTAGCAAGCGGCACCAGCACATCTTCCGGAAGATCCCCGGCATAGAGCGCCCGGCCCTGGTAGAGCTTAAGTGCTTCTTCCAGTAATGCCGCATCATTGCAGAGAATGCAGAGGGGCAACGTGATGGCGTACTGGAAATCCTCTAAGTTGTCTAGCTCCTCTTCCTTCTCGATACGGATTGTCATGAAGAGCGCATCGTCATCTTCTTCGGCCTGTTCACAGTAATCCTCCAGATGTTCATCGCAAGGAAAGACTTTGCCCAGATGCAGGTTCTTCGGCAGGAGGAAGAGGTCCTTCTCGGTAGCAATCGGAAGCTTGTCCCCGAAGTCTGGGCGTGGCGGAAGGAATTCCACGTTGGCAAGAGCGGCCTTGATGGCGGCAATGTGCTCCGCGGTGGATCCGCAGCAGCTTCCGAAGATTCCTACGCCGGCGGCGGCAAAATCGGCAACGTAGGAAGCCAGCTCCTCCGGCGAGCAATCGTAATAGGTAATGCCGTTCGCGGTCTTCGGCATGCCGGCATTTGGTTTTGCCAGAAGAGGAACAGTGGCATATTTGCGGAGCCGCTGGATGTGCGGCAGCATTTTATCCGGACCGGCCGAACAGTTGAGGCCGAAGGCGTCCACGCCCATGCTCTGGAAGATGACGAGGGCGGCGGCAACGTCGCAGCCCATCACGGTGCGGCCATTGTCCTCACAGGTCATGGATACGATAATCGGGCGGTCGGATACATCGCGAATCGCGAGCACCGCCGCACGGGCCTCCGAGACGGTGGTCATGGTCTCGACCACGAAGAGGTCCACGCCCGCTTCTTCCAGTGACTGCGCCTGCTCCCGGTAAATATCCAGCATCTCATGGAAGCTCATGTTCCCAATCGGCTTCAGGAATTTGCCGGTCTGAGAGATGTCACCGGCCACCAGCGCGCGTCCGTCCGCGTTGTCCAGCGCAATTCTCGCCAGCCGGCGGTTGTAATCGGCCACCTGATTGAAGACGCCATACTCCTCCAGCTTGACGCGGTTGGCGCCGAATGTCGGGGCGTAGACAACCTGACTTCCGGCTTCGATGTATGCGGAATGAAGCTCCCGAATGGCATCCGGGTTCTCCAAGACCCACTGTTCGGCGCTGATGCCGCCGGCGTAGCCTTTCTTCTGGAGTTCGGTGCCGGTGGCACCGTCTAGTAGAATCGGAAAATGAAGTTCCATGAAGTTCTCCTTATAACTATGTTGTTTCACATTCTAAGTGGTTCCCCATTCCAGTCCATCGAAAGGAATGAGATGATCAGTACGAGTGTGTGTGCTGGGTGGCGTCCTACGCTCATATCTGCATGCCATGCTCGTATTTGCCTGGCTCCCTGTGTGAGACGGAGCGCAAGTTTTTCGAGGTGAATTGTACCAGCAAAAAAATTTGCCTCCCTGTGGGCCGACGCGCGAATGGGATTCTTATGGTCTCATTATAGTCAGGGGTTTTTGGAGGTGTCAAGAAATTCCATAAATGCTATAATAAGGGAAATTATACCCCGTGGGGATAGTATGTCATGAGATGCAAAGAATAGTTGATGAACGTAATGCTACCGACTTGGATGAGTGACCGTCAACAGGATGGTGATTCATCAGAGGAACGGTTCCATGTGTATCTCGATTAGACCTATTCATTTGGCAAGGTGCGGGGTAATTCCAGCCGATAAGTGTTCAACTTGAAATTGCAATATATAGATAATACATATAGATAATATAATGGAAGATAACATGAACAATCGAACGGGCGGCATGACAATGGAAGAGATTATGCGGCTGGCGCGCGAGGTGGGGTTCGACCACGTTGCGGAATTGAATATGGCCGCGCTGGTTTTCCGCCCGGAGGTGCGCGAGATGTGCGCCAGCGGGCGGTGCCACGCGTATGGCACCCGTTGGAGCTGTCCACCGGCGGTGGGGAGCCTGGCGCAGATTCAGCGTCGGACGGAGAAGTACCGCCGCGGGGTGGTGGTGCAGACCACCGGAAAGATGACACACGACTTCGACGCGAAAGGAATCTTCGGTACGGAGCGCCGGCAGAAGGAGCGATTCGAGACGCTGGTCCGCCAGCTCCGCCATATGTATCCGGGCTGCCTGCCGATGGGCACCGGCGCCTGCACAATCTGCCGGAAGTGCACCTACCCGGAGCGCCCCTGCCGTTATCCTGAGCGGATGTTCATCTCTATGGAGGCCTACGGGCTCATGGTGAATGACGTGGCCAGCGCCTCGGGACTCCAATATGATTACGGACCGCTGACCATTACGTATACGGCGCTTGTCCTGATAGACTAGCCAAAAATAAATTATCCCCGTCGGAAACTTCCGATGGGACAAAGGAGAAAAACGATGACACCGAAGGAAATATTTCTGGAGCTGCTGAAGAAGGACGGGAAACCGGAGCGGCTACTGGATCAGTACGAGGCACTGCAGCTGGCGTTCGGGGATCCGGTGAACAATTATTTGAGGGCCGGGCGCGAGCGCGGGAGCAAGTCGGTGGACCGGTGGGGTGTCACGATGCTCTTCCCGGAGGATGCGCCGGGCGCGATTCCGTACCACTCGCCGGAGGCGACGGTGCTACAGGACATCACGCGATGGAAGGAAGTGGTGCATGCGCCGGATCTGGTGGCGAACTGCAGTGAGGGTTGGGAGGAATTCCGGCTGAAACAGCGCGAGAAGGTGGGCGAGAAGAGGATTCTGGCGGGTTTTATGGGCACAGGCATCTTCGAACAGCTTCACTTCCTCATGGGATTCGAGGATACGATGCTCAATCTGTACGAGCATCCGAAGGAAATGCATGAGCTGATTGACTACATCCTGCAATACCGGCTGCAATTCGTGCGACTGCTGCTGAAGGGACTGCAGCCGGATGCGATTTTCTCCCACGATGACTGGGGGACGAAGACCCAGCTGTTCATGAAGCCGGATATCTGGCGGGAATTCTTCAAGGAGCCGTACCGGAAATTCTATGGCGAGATTCGGCAGGCGGGGGCGATTGCGATTCACCATGCGGATTCCTATCTGGTGCCGATTCTGGACGATATGGCGGAGATTGGCATTCAGTGCTGGCAAGGCATCCTGCCGGAGAACAACATTCCGGAGGTAATCCGGCATCTGGACGGACGCATGGTGGTGATGGGCGGCGTCGGCGCGGAGATTGACCGCGCGGATTCCACCGAAGAAGAGATTCGCCGGTATATGCGGAAGATGCTGCGGCAGAATGGTACGCTGGGGCATTTCATTCCGTCGATTACTTATGGTGTGCGGGGTACGATTTTCAAGCACGTAGACCCGATTATCGATGACGAGATTGCGCGGTACAACAGCCGGGTGCACCTGCCGCATTACAACTTCCCGGTGACGAAGAAGCGCTACAGCCTGTCTGCGGACGGGAATGCGAGTGGAGATCTCGAGGCGCTGGACTCTTTCGATGCATTTGGCGCAGATGCAGAGGCTGGTATGTCAGAGTTCGCCGGAATGGCAGGTAGCGCATCCGGATTCGGTAAGGCAAATGG
>CAVGMK010000099.1:0-7673 GCA_963630135.1 Oscillospiraceae bacterium | reverse complement strand
TGCATATACCACCCCAATTTATGCCTGGGTTGTCGTATATATATGGCGTACAGCAAGCGGTTACTTCACCGGAATGGATGCGGACGATATCGCAACCTCCTTCAACGAACTGAATCAGGATCACCTGACGATGTTCATCGGCGCCATCGTCGCTTGGGGTCTTCTGGCACTGGTTGTCAGCCAAGGCTTGCAGGGCGGTGTAGAGAAAATCTCCAAAATCATGATTCCGGCACTCGGCGTTATCATGGTGGTGTGCATCATCATCGGCCTAAGGATTCCGGGATCCTCGAAGGGCCTGGAGTTCCTCTTCAAACCAGACACATCCTCGTTCGGTTTCTCGTCCTTCAGCGCAGCGCTGGGACAGGCGTTCTTCGCCATCGGAATCGGCATGTTGGCTTCCATGGTATTCGGAAGCTGTATCAAGAACAAAGGCGAACATTTGGTCAAGGATTGCTCGATTATCAGCGTATCCATCATCATCGCCGGAATCTTTGCCGGCCTGATGATCTTCCCAATCTGCTTCGCGTTCAACCTGGAACCGGCATCGGGCGTATCACTCTCGCTGATTACGCTGCCGAACGCATTTAACGCCGTCTCCGGCGGCCGTATTATCGGAACAATCTTCTATGTAGGATTCTTCTTCGCAGCATTCTCATCCTCCATCACGATGGCTGAAGCGGTTGTCAACACCCTGATGGAGCTGCTGAACTGGTCCCGCAAGAAGGCACTCGCACTGACCGTGCTGGGCGACGTGGTTGTCGGCTCTATCGCGATTGTCAACATGGATTTGTTCGATAAAATGGACATCTTCACCTGCAACTACCTGGTAGTTATCGGCGCATTCCTGATTGCCATCTTCACCGGATGGGTCTGGGGAATCGACAACTTCCTGGAAGCCGCTAACGTGGAGAACCCAATCGCCAGAACATGGCTTCGTATCTGCGTGAAGTACATCTGCCCGATTGCCGTAATCGTTATTTTCTTAGGAAACTTCTTTTAACTAGAAGAACTTCCATCAATTAGCTATCATTTTCCCTTATATAGAAAGACCGATGTCCTCGTTCGAGACACCGGTTTTTCTATGCTGATTGAAATCTATTTTTGGCCCTTAATAAGCTCGGGCATCCGCTGTTATCCGATGCCTCTGCCAAAAGCAGGTGGCATTACGCTTCAGCGTCCGACTCGCCCTCAGAGCCGGCCTGCCAGGGCACGCGGGGTTGCCTCTTGGCGAGCTTCTATGCTCATCCCAGGCAGTAGCTTGTCATCCATTCGCTGTCCCGTCAAGAGATGGAGGCGTTATTTCTCGTTGACGCGCTTTCCTGTCATGTGGTCGATGGTCAGCTCGAGAATCTGGGCGCGGCTGGCACTTCCGGCCATGGCCTTGTCGACATCTTCTACGGTCGGGTAGCATTTGAGGCCAAGCTGACGGAGCTTCTCCGTGGCGAGGTCGCCTTCCGGCAGGAGCTGGATGCGGCCGAAAATAATGACGCAGTGGAAGGTCAGCGCCCAGTCGCCTTCCTGGTGATATCCCTTGTCAATGACGCAGAAGGAGACCTTGTCGTTCGCCTGGATGGCGTCGAGCTTGTGGCCTTCTTTGGCACAGTGGAAATAGATCTTGCCGGATTCCTCATCGTAGAAGAAGTCCATCGGTACGCCGTAAGGATAGCCGTCTTCGCCGTGGACGGAGAGGACGCCACGCCATTCCTCGCGTAATACCTTCTTGCATTCTTCATCTGTTATCTGCTGCTTGAAGCGGCGCATTTCTCTGAACATAATTTCGATTCCTTTCTGTGTGATTCAATTTAAACTGGTTCCCTTCTTCGGTTTCCCTGACGGGATGAAGGGACTGCTATCGCGTAGCGGATTGTGCTGCAAGTTGCGCAAGTTTCCCAATTCGATGCTCTGTCGCATCGATGATTGCCTGAATGCGGATTTCGTCCATATATTCCTCGGCGCCTTCTGCAGTCAGAGTGCTTTCTATCAGGTCATCTACATCTGCAAGCTGTTCGAAATCAATCCAGCTGAAATCAGATACCAGCTGTAGCTGCTCTGCATGCGTCTTCTTGAACGGTTTGCAGAGGATTTCCTTCTCCAAGCGCATCTGCCGGGGCATTTTATCATAGCCAAGGGAGGAGCCACTGTCGTATATCGGTGCAAAGCGGAGCCATTCCAGTGTTTCAGCATGGCGGAGCACGCCGAAGTTATTAAGATGCCTGTCTTCGTTGGCGATGATGTAGTCCAGTACAATCATGCGGTCAAGGAAATGGACGGAGCCCTGGATGCCCAGTGCTTCACAGCAACTGATGAAATGCTGGTATGCCGAATCGTTCTTCGATTTCTTCCGCGTCTTCATAATGCGCCAAGCTGGAATGAGTTCGGTATCTTCAGTAACGAAATCCTCACATATGCTGTAGGGCGCACCATTATTCCAGGTAAGGGTATACGGCACATGAGGAATTCCGAGGCGTTCCATGATCCTGGCGGCGATGACTTCATTGAACGGTTGCTGGCGGAATGGATTACTTCCACCTTTCACAAGGCAGCGTTTTCCTTGAACAATCTTCCAGCGCTTCTTCAAGTTGCCGTCCGAGGTATTGTCGGGAGAAGAGAAGTCCAGTACGTTTGCTTTCCTAACTGCTCCGAACAACACATCACCGATATCATCGGAGAAATCATGCTCGAAGAAGTTGATGGCATCCCATGTCAGATTGGAGCCCTCTGGACAGATCCAGTACTGATCCGACAGGCTGAGACCGTAACAACGGACCAGTAGCATTTTGGTACTGGCGATTTCCAACGTCTCAAGCGCCTCCCGAACGCCGGACCGGCTGGCAGGAATAGAGCGATCCGTCCACCATTCGTTCAATGCGGTCCGTTCCGCTATTCCGTTTCGCACCGGAACGCCCACCGGTAGATGCTCCGGCGAGTACACCGTATTAATTCTTTGTATCAATCCGGTGGTGTCATCCAATTCGATTTCCGCTACCGGGGCGCGTTTGTGCATCAGGATGCATTTCAAGGTGTGGACTTCATTTCGTTTTCGGTTCTTCTGTGGCGGTTCCATCTTCAGATGTCGGAGCTCTGCCTGCAATGCCTTCCGCTGCTCAATCTGTGAGGCAAGCGGCTCTATTTCCTCATTATGCAGGTAGCGGCTTCGTTTCTTGCCACCCTCAGACCATTGATGGTAGTAATAGGTCTTGTCGTGAATGGTTTTCCTGGAAATATAGCCTTTCGGGAGTTCTCCAAGTTGTTCGGTCAGCGCTGTAATTCTGCCTGGCGATTCCTGATTATCCATGTGAATCACCTCCCTTCGATAGGACTATTATACCCTCTTGTAACCCCTTTCTGTCAACTGCTATACAGCAGGATGTGTAAAATGGCGGTTAGTGTCCCAACAGCACGATTCGATACATGCGTTACCAGCTCGCAATCTGTGGATATGAAAAAATGATGGTCCGTATCTGAATAGCACACATATCGCACATGGCGGAAAAGAAAAACCCTTGAAACGCAATCGTTTCAAGGGTTCCTATGGCGGAGAGAGGGGGATTTGAACCCCCGCACGGGAATTACCCGCCTGCTGGTATTCGAAGCCAGTCCCTTCAGCCTCTTGGGTACCTCTCCATAATCGCTGTATCTGGCCGCACGTGTCGAGCCGAACAGCGAAGTAAATAATATCATAATTTTCGAGCTTTCGCAAGACATCCAATCAGATTAATTCTGACTCATTTCCTCGAGTGCCCGAGCCAGCTGATCCGGACAGGACGTATCCTTGAAGCCGCATTGAATGCCGCGGAGGCGTTCCTTGGCGTCTTCCACCGACATCCCCTTAATCAGTGCGGAAATGCCCTGCAGGTTGCCGTTGCATCCACCCAGGAACTGCACGTCCTGGATGATGCCGTTCTCTGTTTCAATTTCAATTAGCTGTGAACAGACGCCTTGTGGTCTGTATACAAAATGACTCATTTCTATTTCCTTTCTGAATACTACTCGGAATACTACGATTCCTAGCGATTCCTGGTGTCTTATCCGAATTCTATCGATGCGGGGTTCTGCGATGGCATTGGAAATGGCATTGGAGTATGCTCGATTACCGCGTCTTCCGCCATCACTACTGCACCTGAATAGAACAAATTATGAACGAAGGAATGGCGCTTAGAGCCCCAGCACGTCGCTGATTTCCTTCATCGAATCCATCGCAATCAGAATGAAATCGTCGAAGGAAATACCGGTCTCTTCAATTGCCATCATATACTGGCGGTTTGCACCCTTGGCGAAACGCGTCTCGTTGAAGCGTTTCTTCACCGACTTCGGTTTCACGCTGGCCAGCTTCTTATCTGGATAGATTTGTGCCACTGCCTTGACGAAACCGCTCATCGGATCCGCTGCCAGAATCGCATACTGAAGCGTCGTGTGTGCGATGACACCGGACACGGGGTTGTGCGCACAGATGGCATCAATCAATACCTGATCGTCGAAGCCTTCCTTTCGCAGAATCTCGCCGGAAACCGGTCCGTGCGTGGACAGGTCGTTCCGCCAGTCGCAGGTCTCTTCATCGAGGTCGTGTAGCAGACCGACGATACCCCAATATTCCTCGTCTTCCGGCGCCAGCCGCTTCGCCAGTCCCTTCATAATCGCTTCCACGGCGTACATGTGCGTGATGTAATGCTCGCCCTTGACATACTTGTGTAGCAGCTCTTCCGCCTGCTGACGGGTGATTCTCTCACTCATTCTGATTCCTCCCTAATATTATCAGCTAAAAATAGCCTTTCTCTCTTTGAAACTTCCGATTTCCGCGCTATTCACGGCTGTGCGGATGTCACGCGCTCGTTAGTGTAAGATTCTCATGGAATTCATTGTAGAATAATGCATACTCCCAACGAGGAGAGATATGGTCATCTGCACGAATCTCTACCCATGGATTTCTTCCGCATAATTTGATGGCGTGCATTTAATTGTGCTAATTGCGCGCCGTTCTCCGCTCCGCCAGGCGGTATTTCGTGTCCATCTGGTAAGCCGCTGCCGTGCAGACATTCTCAATCAGGCCGAGCTTGTAATCGTCCTGGTAGTGAATTTCCGGCGGCTGATTCTCTGCCACGCGGCGGAATGCGTTCTGCAGGGTGTTCCGGTAGAACTCATATGCCGTGTCTACCGGATGATCCCGGATGACCGACTGAATAATCTCGCCGATTTCCTGGATGTTGAAGAGGGGCTTCAGCGTCACGATGACGATGAGCATGGCCACCGTCTCACATGGGTATTTCTTCTTCACCGGCGCCGGAATCACGCGGGCCTTGACGTAGTTGTTGATCATGGTCGGCGTCAACGCCGCCTTGCTACCGGTTGCGAAATCCGGCAGACACTGATTCACAAAGGTAGTTACCTGCTCCATGTAGAGGCTTTCCTTCGGAAGCTCTTCCCATCCGGGCAGGGAGATGTTCCGGACACTGTTTCGAGATGCCATTTTCTCTTGCATATTCCCACCTCCCGTCGTTTCCGGAAACAACGAACTACGAGATATATTAACACAATTTCCAATTCCCTTCAATTGAAGAGACCGGTTTCCACGCCGCGTAAATATACAAAATTGAGAAGTATAAGTGTTCTACATACAGGTTCGGGAAACTTGCAGCCGTGCGGACTCTGAAACAGGTCAATCCATATGATATGCGATAAATAGGTAAGTTGTTCTGGTAGCGATGGAAGCGGAACCAGATAGCGCGGATGAATACGTGAGAAAGAAATAAGCTGCTCCGGCGCCAATGGAAGCGAACCTAGGAAATATTCAACGTCAAGTCCGAAAGAAATGCAGCCGAAATTTCGTATACCCCAGTACAAAATTGCAAAATCAAATGACACACAGAGATGCCTATGCTATAATCTAGTATTGAATACGAGATTGGTGAACAGAGATTACAGAGAGGATATTAGACAATATGAATAATTTCAAAGAGCTGCTGGCCACATCGGCAGAAGCGTACGGGCGCCGAACTGCTTTTACCCTCAAGGAGAAGGGCGAATATACGGATATCAGTTTCATTCGTTTCTATGCGGAGGTGAAGTCGCTGGCGACGGCGCTGATTCGCCGCGGGTTCTCGGGCGAGCGAATCGCGATTACCGGGCCGAACAGCTACAACTGGTTCCTGGTGAACGCGGCGGCGCAGGTCAGCGGGTGCGTAACCGTGCCGCTGGACAAGGACCTCAAGTATGGCGAATTCCTGCAGTCGCTGGAGCGCTGCGAGGCGAAGGTGGTCTTCTTCGATAAGAAGCAGGAGGCGATGACGAAGGAGGCCTTCGAGTCGGGGCAGACGAAGATTGAGTGGGCGTTCCCGCTCTACAAGACGGACCGCCTGGAGACGGTGACGACGCTGCTGGAAGAGGGCAAGGCGCTGGTCGGCAGCGGTGATACGTCGCTGGATCAGGTGAAAATCGATGCGGATGCGGTGTCTACGCTGATTTTCACCTCCGGGACGACATCGCAATCGAAGATTGTAATGCTGTCGCAGCAGAACATCTGCGCGAACGTGCAGGATATGATTCAGATTATTCCTTTCGAGCCGACGGATACGAACATCGCGCTGCTGCCGTATCATCACATGTTCGGTTCGACCGGGCAGTGGGTGATGCTGTCGAACGGCGTGCGCACGGTGTATTGCGATGGGCTCAAGTATTTCCAGAAGAACCTGAAGGAATATGGGGTGTCCGTGTTCGTCGGCGTACCGCTTATCATGGAGCAGATGTATAAGAAGATTATGAAGACGGCGGCAAAAGAAGGCCTGGACGGCCGAATTCGCCGATTCTCCAAAGTGGCTCGTGTGCTCAACAAGGCGAAGATTGATGTGCGCCGGCAGATTTTCCATGGCGTGCTGGATGCGATTGGCGGTAAGCTCCGCATGGCGGTGCTGGGGGCGTCGGCGGCGGATCCGGAAGTTATCCAGGGGTTCAATGATTTCGGCGTGCTTTGCGTCCAGGGTTACGGCCTGACAGAGACCGCACCGGTGCTGAGCGCGGAGCGCCCGAATCACCGGAAACCGGGATCGGTTGGCATTCCGCTGGAACATGTGGAGATGAAGATTGAGAACCCGGATGAGAACGGCATCGGCGAAGTCGTCGTTCGGGGACCGAATGTGATGAAAGGATACTACGGCAATCCGGAGGCGACCGAGGCGGTTCTTCGGGACGGCTGGTTCTATACCGGAGACCTGGGATATATCGATGGGGATGGCTATCTGTTCCTGACCGGACGGAAGAAGAACGTCATCGTATTGAAGAACGGCAAGAACGTCTTCCCGGAAGAACTGGAAGCGGAGCTGTCGAAGCTGCCGTATCAGCTGGAGACCATCGTCGTGGGACTTCCGGACAAGGGCGACGAGCGGGATCTCGTCGTGTCCCTCAAGCTGGTCTATGATCCGGAAGCTTTCCCGGATCAGACGAAGGAGGAAATCGAGCAGCAGGTCCGCGAGGATGTGGAGAAGCTCAACGATACGGTGCCGCCGTATAAGAGAATCAAGCGCATCTTCGTCACGGATGAGCCGATGATTAAGACCAGCACCGGTAAGGTTCGCCGGTTCCTCGAGATTGAGAAGATGCTGGAAGAGGAGAAGAAGCTCGCTGAGAGGCGTTCCGCCGAGGCAGCTACTGATGAGGCAACTACCGATGAGGTAGCGAAATAA
>CAVGMK010000098.1:0-2406 GCA_963630135.1 Oscillospiraceae bacterium | reverse complement strand
GCGTACGACCCGTTCCTTCTGCACAACATGGAAGCAGGAGTGGAGAAGCTGCTCGCCGCCATTGACGCCGGGAAGCGCATTGTCATCTACGGAGATTATGATGCCGACGGCGTGACCTCGACGGTGGTGCTGCTCAAGATTCTGCGGTGCCTGACAGATAATATCACCTATTACATTCCTTCCCGCATCGAGGAAGGGTACGGCCTTCACAACGAGGCTATCGACCGGATTCATCAGAATGGCGGGGAGTTCATCGTCACGGTGGACTGCGGCTCCTCTTCGCCGGAGGAAATCGCCTATGCGAAAAGTCTCGGCATCGACATGCTGGTGACGGATCATCACAATATGAGCAGTGTTCCGGAAGGTGCCCTGATTATCAACCCGAAATCCCCGGAAGACAGCTATCCTTTCTCCGGCCTCGCCGGTGTGGGCGTGGCTTACAAGCTGGGATTAGCCATCAGCCGCCGCCGCGAGATTCCGCGGAAGATTATCTCGGAGATGCTGGAATTTGTGGCCATTGGAACCGTGGCAGACATCATGCCACTGGTGGATGAGAACCGGTCTTTCGTCAAATACGGACTGATGTGGATGAACCGCGGATGCTGCAATCCGGGACTTCGCCGGCTGATTGAGATGGCCGGACTGGACTGCCGGACACTCACTTCGACGAACATTTCCTTCGGTATCGCGCCAAGAATTAACGCGGCCGGCCGCGTAGGCGACGCAGAGCTGGGTGTCAAGCTGTTCATGGCAGAGAACCCGGAGGAAATCGAGAAATACTGTCAGGATATGATAGAACGCAACAAGCTCCGGCAGAAATGGCAGGAAATCGCCTATCATCAATGCATCAAGAAGGCCCGGCAGGAATATCGGAAGGGTGACTTCCTGTTGATTGAGGCCGAGAACGTTCATGAAGGAATTCTGGGCATTGTCGCCGGGAAGATTAAGGAAGAAGCCAAGCGGCCGACGGTCATCGTAGCGCCGAATGGCGATGATTACAAGGGAACTGGACGGTCCGTCAACAAGGTGGACATCTATGAGATGCTGAACCGCTACCGGGATGAGTTCCTGCGGTTCGGCGGACACAGGGCGGCCTGCGGTTTCACCATAGAAGCGTCGAAGATACCGGCTCTTCGGGAGCACCTGAACCGGGATCTGAAGGCGATGCTGGATGCCGATGAGACGCTGTTCCAGGATGAAATCGAATACGATATGGATCTGGAGCCGGAAGAGCTGACGGTAAGTCTCGCGGAAGACCTGAAGAAATTTGAGCCGTGCGGCAAAGACAATGAGGCGCCGAAATTCCGAATCACCTATGTGGTGCCGGAGAACTGGAAGTTCCTGAAGAATGATACGAAATATGCGAAATTCCATATCGGCGATCTGGACTGCATCCTCTTCCATGACGCGAAGCGGTATTACGAGATGATGCAGGCGAATGAATACCTGGACGTCTATGGAACGCTGGAAGTGAACGAGTGGCGGGGGAACCGGACCGCGCAACTCATGGTGACGGATATTACGCCGTGCGAGTAGTGCGGGATGAAGGAGAGGCATCCGATGAGTAGAAATGAGAGAATTCGAGTAGTCGGCGCCTTTCTGGCCGGAATTGTATTCACGGCGGTCGTGCTCGCGCTGATGACATTTGTTTTTCACCGAACCAGCATCGTGCGGAGCAGCAAGCTGGCGTATTATCAGAAGCTGGATGAGGAATTCGGCAAATATTATTCCATTCGTAGCAGTGTCGACGAGAACGGCATCTACAGCATCGACGAGGATAAGCTGGACGAGAAGCTGGGTGATGCGCTGATGAGCTCGCTGGAGGACCCGTATGCGAAATATTATACGGCGTCCGAGTATGAGAAGCTCCAGCGGAATTTCGCCGAGTCGTATACCGGTATTGGCGTGTCGCTGGAGGAGTCGGACGGCAAACTGCTGGTGAGCCACGTGGTCAAGGACAGCCCGGCGAAGAAAGGCGGCCTCCGGGAAGGCGACCAGCTCGTGAAGGTCGACGGCAAACGGGTGAAGAGCGTGACGCAGGCCTCCGAGAAGATGGACGGAGAAGCGGGCACCGACGTGGAGCTGGAGCTGAAGCGCGGCGGACAGACCATCACCGTCACGCTGACACGAAGCGAGGTGGAAGAGGACAGCGTCGAATACAAATTCTACCATGCGGACAGCGGCAAGAAGGTGGGCTACATTCGGATTCGGCATTTCGGCGAGTCAACGTCGGATTCCTTCGAGGACGCGATTGAGAGCGTCGTCAGCCAGGACGTGGCCGGCGTCATTATTGACGTTCGCGACAACTCCGGCGGTCTCAAGGATGAAGGCGTGAAGTGCGCTGACCGCCTGCTTCCGGCCGGCACGATTCTCATCGAGAAGGACAAACAGGGCGAGGAGAAGGTG
>CAVGMK010000097.1:0-15080 GCA_963630135.1 Oscillospiraceae bacterium | reverse complement strand
GGAGTACCTGACGGAGACGCGCGTGCTCCTGACCTACGACATCCCGCTCAACGAAGTCATCTACGACTTCTTCGATGCGCTGAAATCCCGCACCCGCGGCTACGCTTCCCTGGACTACGAGTTCTCGGAGTACCGCCCGGCCAAGCTGGTGAAGCTCGACATTCTCCTCAACCGGGAACTCATCGACGCCTTCAGCTCCATCGTGCCGGAAGAGGAAGCCTACGCCAAGGGTCGAAATATCTGTGCGAAGCTCAAGAAAATCATCCCGATGCACCAGTTCGAAGTGCCGATTCAGGCGGCAGTCGGCCGCAAGATTATCGCCCGCGAGACCGTTCGCGCCTACCGCAAGGACGTCATCGCCAAGTGCTACGGCGGCGATATCTCCCGGAAGAAGAAACTCCTCGAGAAGCAGAAGGAAGGCAAGAAGCGCATGCGCCAGTTCGGCACTGTGGAAGTACCGCAGGAGGCCTTCACGGAGGTGCTCAAGTTCGATGATACCGAATAGCGGAATCTATATCCACATCCCGTTCTGCGTCCGGAAATGCAACTACTGCGCTTTCCTCTCGGCGCCCGCATCCGAGGCGCAGCGGGCGCAATATGTGGATTCCCTGATTCGCGAGATCGAGCTCCGGCGAGGCGAGGTGCCCTTTGCGGACACCATCTATTTCGGCGGCGGTACGCCGTCCCTGCTGACGCCATCCCAGATTCACCGGATTCTGGATGCGGTCAAAAATAATTTCGTCATTGCCGGCACTTCCGAGGTCACGATGGAAGCGAACCCGGGAGCGCTAACCGCGGAATCCCTTCGAGGCTACCGCGAAGCCGGCGTGAACCGACTTTCCATGGGCGTTCAGAGCATGAACGACCGGAGACTCCGATTCCTTGGAAGAATTCACACTGCAGAAGATGTTCGCCGAGATTACACGCTGGCGAGAACGGCCGGATTCGATAACATCAACCTGGATTTGATGTTCGGTATCCCCGGCATGACGCTATTGGATGCGATGACGGATCTTCAGAAGATTGCTGAGCTGGAACCGGAGCATGTTTCCTTCTACAGCCTGCAGCTGGAGGAAGGAACGCCTTTCTTCCGGGCATTTGAAGCCGGTGAGCTGACCGAAGTCCCGGATGAACTGGACCGCGAGATGTATCACCGCGGTATCGAATTCCTGCAATCGAAAGGCTATGAGCAGTATGAGATTTCGAACTTCTGCAGGCCGGGATTCCGCTCACGCCACAATTCCAAATATTGGAATCTAAGCGAATACGTGGGCCTTGGACTGGGAGCGTCCTCTTATGTGAATCATACCCGGATTATGAATGAGACAGACTTCGAAGCATATGGCAGGAAACTGGACAGAGGCGAGCTCCCGCAGGCCGATGTGCATGAGAACTCGGAATTCGATGACGTGTCGGAGGCTGTTTTTACCGGACTAAGAAGGCGGGAAGGAATCCGCTTCGAAGAGGTGGCGGGAAGCAAGGCACGTTTCTTCGAGATATACGGCGAGGCGATGGAGGTACTGGAGCAGTTCCGGGCATCCGGCGATGTGGAAATTACGCTAGGCGGCATCCGGCTGACGGAGCAAGGCATTGACATCAGCAACCGGATTATGGCGCTGTTCGTGTAAGGCTGCGAGTATTGGAGAAAACATCAAGCTGAGAGAGCTGGACGGACGAGACGGTTGCAATGCGGGAACTCAAGGAGACCTTATTGAATTAAAGCATATCAGAGCAAAATAAAGGAGAGAAGGTTATGGATATTTCGGCAAAATACATCATGGCAATGGACGAAGGCACCACCAGCGCCCGCGCGGTCATCTACGACAAGCAGGGCAACGTCATCAGCGTGGCGCAGAAGGAGTTCACACAATACTTCCCGAACGACGGCTGGGTAGAGCACGACGCATCGGAAATCTGGGCCACCCAGATGGCGGTAGCCCAGGAGGCGCTGCTGAAGCAGAACCTGACATACCGGGATATCGCGGCCATCGGCATCACCAACCAGCGGGAGACGACCGTGGTGTGGGATAAAGAGACCGGTGAGCCAATCTATCATGCGATTGTGTGGCAATGCCGTCGGACGGCCGCTTACGCGGAAGAGCTGAAGAACCGGGGCTACCAGGAGATGATTCAGTCGAAGACCGGCTTGATTATCGATGCGTATTTCAGCGCGACCAAGATTAAATGGATTCTGAACCACGTGGATGGGGCGATGGAGCGAGCCCAGCGCGGCGAACTTCTCTTCGGCACCGTGGAGAGCTGGCTCATCTGGAAGATGACCGGCGGCCAGGTTCACGTAACCGATTATTCCAACGCGGCCCGGACGATGCTCTTTAACATCCATGAGCTCTGCTGGGATGAGGAAATCCTGGATATTCTGGACATCCCGGCGTGCATGCTGCCGACGCCGGTGGAGTGCTCCGGCCATTACGGCGAGACCATTCCGGAGCTCTTCGGCGGCCCGATTCCGATTACAGGTGCAGCCGGCGATCAGCAGGCGGCGCTCTTCGGCGAGACCTGCTTCCAGGTCGGCGAGGCGAAATGCACCTACGGAACCGGTAGCTTCCTCCTGCTCAACACGGGCGAGGAAGCGCTGATTAGCGATTCGGGTCTGCTGACGACCATCGCCTGGGGTCTGGATGGCAAGGTGAACTATGCGCTGGAAGGCTCGGCTTTCGTGTGTGGTGCAGCTATTCAGTGGCTCCGCGATGAGATGCAATTCATGATGTCCTCCCCGGAATCCGAGGAGATGGCGGAAGCCGCCGGGGATACAGAAGGCTTGTACATGGTTCCGGCTTTCACCGGAATCGGCGCACCGTACTGGGAGGCGGACGCCCGCGGCGCCATCTTCGGCATTACCCGGGCAACTGACCGGAACCAGATTGTCCGCGCGACGCTGGAATCCCTGGCATATCAGAACGAAGACCTGCTCTCGGCCATGGCCAAAGACCTGAAGCAGCGCATCATTGCCCTCAAAGTTGACGGCGGCGCCTGCCGGAACAACTTCCTGATGCAGTTCCAGGCGGACATTTCGGATACCGAGATTGTGCGCTGCAAATCCATCGAATCCACCTCTCTGGGTGCGGCTTATCTGGCCGGCCTGGCGGTGGGATATTACGATTCCATGGACGACATCATCGAGAACAAGGAAGTCGACCGTATCTTCCGGCCGGAGATGCCGGCGCACGAGCGCAAGGAGAAACTGGCCGGCTGGCACAGAGCGGTGCAGGCGACCATCCAGTTCGCCAAGGAGGATTAGCGTCAGGCATCGCCATTTTGAATGTGATACACCTTCGATATCTTTATTTGATTTCATCAATAATTCCTCCTTTGCTTATGATTGCGATTGACAGTCCGCTTTCATATTCGCATAGGGGGATTTATTATTCTTGCTTGTAGTTAGAGCTTTTTATGTTCCCCGGCATAGCCGGAGGTTATGTAATCCGCGGCGCATTCGCTCTGCGGACCCGATACTAAAGCATAGCAAAAAAACGCCTCTGCAATTTCATTGCAGAGGCGTTACTTTTAGCCATATATTTCCGATGAAGCAGGCGAAATCGCTCATCTCCATCTGTAGCTTGTTTCTAATGGAAGCCGATTCCGTATGCCAGTGTAGCCAGACGGAGCGCGAACAGGACGAAGGTAACCCACATAACCGGAGCGACTTCGGAAGCCTTCTTGGTGATGACCTTCAGGAGTACCCATGTAATCATTCCGAACATGATTCCGTTAGCGATGGAATAAGTGAACGGCATCATGATGATGGCCATGAATCCGCCGGCTGTGTCAGCGATGTCGGATTCGAAATCCATGTTCTTGATGGATGTCAGCATCAGCAGACCAACGTATACCAGCGCCGGAGTCGTAGCGAATCCCGGGATTGCCAGGAAGATCGGCGAGAAGAACAGGGACAGCAGGAACAGAACGGCACTGACAACTGCAGTGAGACCGGTACGTCCGCCGGCTGCTACACCTGCGGTGGACTCTACGTAGCTGGTTACAGTGGAAGTTCCGACACATGCGCCGAAGATGGTGCCGCAAGCGTCTGCGAGGAGAGCGCCCTTTGCGCGCGGCAGGTTGCCGTTCTCGTCGAGCAGTCCGCCCTTGGAGGCAACGCCAATCAGCGTGCCGACGGTGTCGAACAGGTCAACGAACAGGAACGAGAATACGATAACGGCGAACTCTACGATGTTCGATGCCACCCACGAGAAATCGAAGCCGAATACAACCGGTGCGGTCGGGATGAAGGATGCGCCGGTGAAGGACGGAATCAGGGATGCGTTGCTGGCATCTACCTGGTACCAGCCGGTGAGCTGAGCGATGATGCCGAGAATCCAAGTCAGCAGAATGCCCCAGAGTACAGCGCCCGGTACGTTGTAGTGAACCATCACGCAGATGATGATGAAGCCCACCATGGCGAGTACGAACTGCGGGGTGGATACGGAACCCAGGTCAACCAGGGTGGATTCGCTGGCGATGACAACGCCTGCGCTCTTCAGACCAACGATGGTGATGAAGAGACCGATGCCGGCGGTGATACCATATTTCAGGTTGGCCGGAACGTCGTTCACCAGTTTCTCACGGAAGTTGGTCAGGGACAGCAGGACGAAAATGATACCTTCTACGAGAACCGCGGTTAGCGCGATTTTCCAAGGATCATTGATGCCGGCCTGTGCCATCGGGATGCAGACCGAATACGCGAAGTAGGCGTTCAGTCCCATGCCGGAAGCCAGGGCAACCGGGTAGTTGGCAAAGAATGCCATGAACAGTGTGCCGAAGAACGCGGATACTGCCGTTGCTGTGAAGACAGCAGATGCATCCATACCGGAAGCAGAAAGAATGCTCGGATTGACTGCCAGGATGTATACCATGGACAGGAATGTGGTAACGCCGGCTACCACCTCGGTGCGGACATCCGTTCCGTTCTCCTTCAGTTTGAAAAATTTCTCCATGTCGAGATCTCCTTAATTAATGATAGTGAATAATGTAGCGAGAAGGTTAATTCCTTCAAAAACGATACGCTTATTATAATTGAAAAAATCCTTGCAATCAAGAGCTCTGTACAATATAATATATGAGTATTTGTGCCTTCTACGGCATAACTATACTATTTTCTATATTTTACACATCGCGTAGCGGCTGCGGTGCCCGCCTACAGGCTCGGGTGGAAAGCTTAAGAACGCGGTGGAAGACAAGAACCGGAGGTATCATAATGTCAGTAGTTTCGATGAAACAGTTACTCGAAGCCGGTGTTCATTTCGGACACCAGACCAGAAGATGGAACCCGAAGATGGCTCCTTATATCTTCACAGAAAGAAATGGAATTTACATCATTGACCTGCAGAAGACAATCAAGATGATTGACGATGCATACGACTTCATGAGAGAAGTTGGTGCATCCGGCAAGCCGGTGCTCTTCGTTGGTACGAAGAAGCAGGCTCAGGCTGCAATCAAGGATGAAGCAAATCGTTGCGGCATGTATTTCGTTAACGAAAGATGGCTGGGCGGAATGCTGACCAACTACAAGACCATCAGCAAGAGAATCGACCGTCTCAACGAGATCAAAGAGATGGAAGAAGATGGCACCATCAACAAATATGCAAAGAAGGAAATTCTGAAGATCAGAAACGAAGCGGAGAAGCTGGAGAAGTTCCTGGGCGGAATCAAGGACATGAAGGGAATGCCTGGTGCAATCTTTGTCGTTGACCCGAAGAAGGAGAAGATTGCAGTGAAGGAAGCCCGCATTCTGGGAATCCCGGTTGTCGGCATCGTCGATACCAACTGCGATCCGGATGATGTAGATTACATCATTCCTGCCAACGATGACGCTATCAGAGCCGTTAAGCTGATTACATCTGTTATGGCCGATGCGATTATCGAAGCAAAGCAGGGCGAGAGCTTCGACGAAGGCGCTGCAGAAGAGACAGAAGAAGCAGAAGAAGCTGCTGAGGAAGCTGCAGACGACGAAGAATAATTCAAGGTATAATTCATTCGGCTTCTTCAGAATATTCCGGGGAAGCCGTATTTTATAATGAACAAAGAGGAGGACAAAGACATGGCTGTAACAGCTGCACTCGTTAAAGAACTGCGTGAACGTTCCGGCGCCGGCATGATGGACTGCAAGAAGGCGCTTGTTCAGACCGATGGCGATATCGATAAGGCAATCGACTATCTGAGAGAGAATGGTATCATGAAGGCTCAGAAGAAGGCCGGCAGAATCGCTGCAGAAGGACTGGTTCGTGTTGCTTTCGGCGAAGGTAACAAGACCGGTGCTATCGTAGAAGTCAATTCCGAGACAGACTTCGTTGCAAAGAACGAAGAGTTCGTTGAATTTGTAGAGAACCTGGCAGACGAAGTTCTGGCAAAGGGCAACCTGCCGATGGAAGAGTTCCTGGCTCAGCCTTTCACCGAAGGCACTGTACAGGAAACCCTGACTGCCAAGGTGGCAAAGATTGGTGAGAACCTGAGCATCAGAAGATTCTCCAAGGTAGAAGAAGACGGCGTTGTATACACCGGTTACATCCACGGTGGCGGCAGAATCGGCGTTATCATCGGTATCAAGACCGATGCTACTGCTGACGAAATCGCAACGGTAGGTAAGGACGTGGCAATGCAGGTTGCTTCCATGAACCCGAAGTTCGTCAACGAAGCCGGCGTTGATCCGGAATACCTCGAGAGCGAGAAGAAGATTCTCACCGAGGCCGTTCTGAACGAAGGCAAGAAGCCGGAGATGGTAGACAAGATTGTTGCCGGCAAGATTAAGAAGGAACTGAAGGAAGTATGCCTTCTGGATCAGGCGTTCGTTAAGAACAGCGACATGTCCGTGAAGCAGTACGTAGACAGCGCTGCCAAGGAACTGGGCAAGGCAATGGAAGTTGTTTCCATGGTTCGCTATGAAGTAGGCGAAGGAATCGAGAAGAAGGAAGACGATTTCGCCGCAGAGGTAGCTGCACAGGTTGCCGGAAAGTAGTTCACCGCTTCCGGAATATTTGAGAATAGTGCCAGACTGAGGGTAATTCCTTGGCCTGGCATTTCTATTTCCGCTGAATCAACAATTGCCACCGACCAACAATGGGTGCCAACCGGGATAAGCTATCTTAACCCAATCTGCCATCATTCGATTGGCCAGGTGCAGTTTCCGATAGCACAATCTGCTATGACAATGCACATTCTGACAAGGACGCTGTGGAAGCCGTCCGGTCTTTGCGGGATGTAGCTACCTTGTATAAAAATTTAAACAAATTGACTACCTCGAGTGAGCGTGTTATATTTAACGTGTTTTTGCTAAAAGCATTTTATCGCATGAACGACGCGACCGATGGAGCAGACGTTTCCACCGTGCAGAATATTGCAGGCTGTCACACCGACCGGCACAATACTTGCCCAATGATTGCTGCCTGCAGGCTGGTGATGAATGAACTCGTAGCGCTTGTATGAACGACGCGACCGATGAAGCAGACTTTTCCACCGTGCAGAATATTGCAGGCTGTCACACCGACCGGCACAATATTTCCCTAATGGTTGCTACCTGTAAGGTGGCGATGAACAAACCCGGAACCCGCTTGTGCGATAGGATGCATTGAACCAAGTAACAGAAAGGATTGTATTATGGACAAGAGTATTAAGAATCTGAGAATTGTGAGTTACCTGTTCCTCACCCTGTGCGTGCTGGATGTGGTAGGAATCGCCGCATTAGTGTATCTGCAGAGCAACGTGTCACTCCTGAACGTGGATTATTCCACTGCAAGTGCTGCTGTCTATGCAGGCATTCTGCCTTTCGTGGTAGATCTCGTTGTGAACTTCTACCTGGGAAGCAAGGGTGTGAAGCAGGCCAAGGGAAATCCGGTCGGAACGCTTCACATCAAGGTGGCTTCTGTTTTCTTTGTGCTTAGCATTATCGGCTGCGCATTCGGCGTATATCAGGCTTTCAATGGCGGAAGCGTAATGGCGGTAATCGCTTCGCTGCTGGATGTTGTACTGTATCAGGTATACAGAGTAAATGCCAAGAAGGTGGCTCACTAATCTGCAGAGCGGTTCTGTGTGAGGCTGTCCTGCGTGTAAGACTCAACACGAAGCTTTCTGCATGAAGAAATCTGTGGGAAGGACTTTGCACGAAGACTTGTGTGGAGAATTTGTCACGAAAGCCTCGGCACGAAGGCCTATGCGAGCGGAATTCAGCGCAAAAGATTCGCCGCAAAGGTAGGAAAGAAGAAATCGCTCTGGATGGAATGCGATTTTCATACGGAAACGAACGGGCGCAGTCAGGGACTCTGACGGCGCCTGTTTCTTTCCATGAACCCTTCGGCAATCCTGGTTATAGGTCTGTTTCGGATAGGACCTGTTTTCTCTCGAACATCAGAGCAATGTTATCGACATGCCTTCGTCCTGGGACTGCTTACCCGGTAGGGCATCCGGCAAGGCATTCGGCAAGGTTGACACGGGTAATCAAACGTGACAGAATTCATCTATGATTCGACGTGTTGTTGAACACGTTGCTGATGGACGCGTACGTCGTCAGGGACGTGGATTGATACACGTAATTTGCGCTTTCTCCAATAATACGCTTTGCTGATGGACGCTTAGAAATCGTTTGAATTCGCATTGTACGTGTTCTGTGGATACGCAAATAGTGAAGGAGGGAATTGAAAATGAATAAAGTATTACTGCTGAACGGTAGCCCCCATCAATTCGGATGTACTCATACCGCGCTTCGGGAAGTTTCGGACGCGCTGGAGGATTCCGGCATTGCTACGGAAATATTGCATATCGGCGGGTTGAACATCCCGGGCTGCAAAGCCTGCGACTATTGCCACCGCACCGGTCAGTGCATTATGGATGAGGATCCGGTCAATCAGGTCATTAACAAGATGAAAGAATGTTCCGGCTTAGTCGTAGGATCACCGGTCTATTTCGGCGGACCGTCCGGCACACTGGTATCCCTCTTAGAGCGTGCTTTCTATGCATGCGGTTCCTACATGCATGGGAAACCGGGTGCAGCCATCGCCTCCTGCCGGCGTTCGGGCACGACGGCCACCTTCGACCGACTCAACAAATTTTTTACCATCAGTCAGATGCCGGTGGTTTCGTCCCAGTACTGGAATGGCGTACACGGCAACAACCCGGATGAAGTCCTTCACGATCTGGAGGGCATGCAGACGATGCGGGCCCTCGGCCGCAACATGGCATGGATGATTAAATGCTTCGAGGCCGGCAAGGCGGTCGGCATCGAATTCCCGGAGCAGGAAGAACGGGTGTCCACGAATTTCATCCGCTAATGGTAAGCAGTATGTGTGGCTGGATATACCTCCCCGGTGGTGTTTCTATTGCAAGACACTGGGAACGCGGCATATGATTGACCTCGACTCTCGTCGGAAGCGTGGCGTGTGGCGTCGCCCTCAGTTCTCGCCGGAAGCGTGGCGTGTGGCACCGGTATTAATTCGCCGCGGAAGGGTGCCGCACTCCCGACCTGCAATGTTCCAACCATCTGGAGGTGAGCCACGTGATGGACATGTAATATACGCCGGTGAGGTGGGAAACCCGCATACAGGATGCCCCATTTTTCAGCTCGCAGCCCACCGGGCCGATGGCGCTGAAGCTCCCGTCCAGGAAGGGGATGCCCAGAATCATGGCCGGCTGTTCGCGCGCGGTTGAAAACCGCCGCCTGAAATGTTAAGATATCAGAGTTAGTGCTAAATGGAAGGAAATAACACATGAGATCATTAATGCTGATTGCAAGTCTGCTGGTTGTGGGAACCGGAACATTCTGTATCGCCAATGCCGGCGCGGCTTTCGCGGGCGTGGCATTCCCTGTCGGGATTGCCATTCTGGTCATGGGCGTCTGCGAGCTCATCGTCAAAAGAAACACCATCGTCAGCTCGTACGAGTCCGACCAGGAAGTGGATATCGAAGGCTTCACATCCGTGATTCTCGGCGGCGTCTTCCTCGCGGGACAGCTCTCGGAGGATGCAGCCATCACCGCCGTGTTTGCCCTCTGGATGACCTTGGAGGGGCTGAAGGCGCTCTCTTCCGTGAACTTCAATATTCGGACGCAATCCGCGACGGAGCGTCTCACGCAGCTTCTCGGCATCACCATGACCGCATTTGGCGTATACATGTTCTTCAATGTCAAGCTTTTCGACCTCAAAATCCTGACGATGGTCGGAGCCGCCCTTTTCATGCTCGGACTTAGCCGATTCCGTATCGCTCTTTCCATCGAATACCGCGCGCCGGAGATGCTTACCGGCAACGAAGAGCGCCTGGCCGATGCGAAGCGCGACGAGAAGCGCGCGATGAAGAAGGCCAAAGAAGGCATCCGCGAGACCAAAGAGGCTCGCGAGCGCATGGCGAAGGCCCGCAAGGCCATCGACAAAGAGAAGTCCATGCTTCACCTCACCGAGCGCCGCCGCTCGAAGGATGTGGAGAAGAAGTAGATTTCCACCTGAAATTTCGCGCAATCGCATTTTCTATCGTACATCAAATTGAATTTCGCACGATAGCGATATGCGATCGCATATCTATTCGATCGCATATCTAATTGAATTTTGCGCGATAGCATTTTCTATCGCACATCTAATTGAATTTTGTACGATAGCATTTTCTATCGAACATCAAATCAGCGCAGAATAAGTTGCCGGAGCGTCACAGCCATGTTTCTCGTGTTATGGCAGACGCATCCTGAATATTTGCCAAAAATAATCGCGAGCGGTTTCCCGCTCGCTGTTTTTATATGCGTATTTTTCCGATTGCGCGATTGTGATCGTATGGCGTGCCGTTATGATTCCTCTCTTGCCGTGGGTGTTTGACGATGAAATTATCGAAAATGACCGTGGATTCTTGCATTATAATTCCGTTCTGGAATACAACTATCACTAAATGGATGGATGCACGGATAGCACCTCACAGCAAGTAATTCAGCCCATCCGACTGCATGAAGTCAATGAAACTCATGAGCCGCGCATCGACACGTGGCGTGTTTCGAATCACCAACGTGATGCTATTGGTGAGTTTCGGCTCCGTCTTCAAGACGCTAATCGGAGCGGATTTGTAGGATTTGGCCAGTTTCTCGGAGAGCAAGGCACAGGAGCCGGAAGCTACGATATCGTTGATAATCATCTCTACATTCCGGTAATAGCGGATATTCTGTTTCGGAACATGAGCATCCAGCAGCGCGCTCTGAATGGTATTGCTGACGCCGAGCTTCTCATCCTGCACGGCAAACTTCTCTCCTCGGAGTTCATTTAGCGTGACGGAACTTCTTTTAGCCAAAGGATGATTATTGGAGACGAGGAGACGAAGCGGGTGCTCGAACAGGCGGAAGCAGGTGTACTTGCGGCCCAAATCCTTCTTGTGCGGCAGAATCAGGATGATGGCATCGAGTTGGTCATTGTCCAGCATGGGAAGAAGCTCTGTGCTGATCCTGTCGATTACCTCCGTTGAACTCAGTTCGTGATGAAATTGGTCAAACTTCTCAATGGCATCGAGGATACCGAAGCGTGCCATAACCGGAATAGAGCCAATCCGAAGGTTAGGAGCGGTGCTCTTGACGTATTTCCTCATCGCGGAAGTCAGGTCATCATAATCCGCTGCAAATCTCTCGGCATACTGTAAGAATTCCGAGCCGGCCGCAGTTAATGCGACGGGCCGTTTGGATCGGTCAACGAGAGAGATGCCGTCTAGTTCGGCCTCTAATTTGGAAAGATGCTTGGATAGAGCGGATTGAGATATGGCGCAAGCTTCTGCTGCTTCGGTGAAGTTGCGGTATTTTGCCAGTGCAAGAAATAATTGAATGTCAGAAATATCCATTACGAACCCCCTCCTGCGAATCCATTGGATGAATCACTTTGATTCCATATTGGAATAATTATACTCCAAAACGCGATTGAAGTCAAACTGCGAAGAAATAGAATGAAGATACAGAAAGATCTTCAAGTTTGCACAGAAATCAATCAGTTCATGGAAGGAGAAAGAAATATGCAGGGTAAAATTGCTCTCGAAGAACATTTTGCGACAGAAGAATATTTGCAGGATGTAAAGCGTTTCTTCATTCGGGAGGGCGCAGATGTATGGGAAAAGGCGAAGGGAACCATGTGTGATATCACTGGCGGAGAGCGTCTGGAGAAAATGGATGAGGCCGGAATTGAGAAGTCCATCCTGTCGCTGTCATCCCCGACCATTCAGGCTATCGTCAACACAGAGAATGCGATTGATGCAGCCAAGAGAATTAACGAATATACCGCAGAGACTATTCAGCCGAAGAGAGACCGTTTTGAAGCATTCGCCGCACTGCCGACGCAGTCTCCGGCAGCTGCTGCAGCCGAGCTGGAGCGTTGCGTGAAGGAATATGGGTTCAAAGGAGCGTTGATTAATGCTTATTGCAATATTGATGACCCGACGAAGCCGGTATTCTTGGATGAGCCGCAGTATGAGGAGTTCTGGAGAAAAGCAGAGGCACTGAATACGCCGATTTACATTCACCCACGTCCAGTACCACCGGCAGTGAAGGATATCATGTTCGGCGACAATCATTTCTGGATGGAAACCGCCGCTTGGGGATGGCATGCAAATCTGGGTACTCAGATTCTGAGACTGATTTCCAGCGGAATCTTTGATAAGTGCCCGAATCTGCAGATTGTAATCGGACACATGGGCGAGCTCCTGCCGATTTTCCTCTGGAGAATTACCAACCGTTGCAACACACATAAGAGAGATTGCCTGGCAGAACTGCCAATCAACCAGTATTTCCAGAGAAACATCAGCATTACCACATCCGGAAACTGCAGCACACCAGCCCTGATGTGCGCGATGATGGAAATGAGCACAGACCGTATCATGTTCTCGACGGACTATCCATATGAGACCATGAAGCAGGCAGCTGACTGGTTCGACAATATTCCGTTCAGCGATATCGACAAGATGAAGATGGGAAGAACAAATGCAGCAAAGCTCTTCCATATTGACCTGTAAAGTGATAAAGAATATACGATAAATGTTAAAGCTTCCCTTATCATATAAGACTTATACAGTGTTCAGGTAGGGGAAGCTTTCATAAAATGACTGTTAGTTAAGCGATGCTACTATGTGTAGATTGCGAAACAGTTACCTAGGGCGCGCTAATGGAAATACTGCTCTGTACGTTTGAAACGAAAGCTTAAAATTTTCCAATACTCGAGAAAGAAAACAATAAAGAGGATACATATAATGGATAAAACGGCAGAAAAGAAAATGAAGCCAGAACGAAATCTGAATGTGGCAGGCGCACTTTTCATCATCGTTCTCATTTTTGTAACGATTATCGCAGGAATCCGGATGAGCATCGGAATTGAAATGTCGATGCTACTCGGCGCAATTGAGGCGATGATTGCATGCGTATTCCTTCGCAGACCGTGGGAAAATGTGGAGAAGTCAATACTTGATTTTCTGTCCGGAACATTGGTTGTAATGATTATTCTGATTGACGTAGGCGTTATGGTTGGATGCTGGATTATCGGCGGAACGGTACCAGCATTGATGTATTACGGCCTGAAGTTGATTCGACCGATGATTATTGTGCCAATGACGTTCATCCTTTGCTCTGTGATGTCTATTTTTACCGGAACCAGCTTCGGTTCTATTGCAACGATGGGCCTCGCGCTAACGGGCGTTGCTGCCGGAATTGGCGTTCCAATTCCGTTGGTAGCAGGTGCTGCAGTTGCCGGCGCGCACGTAGGTGATAAGATGTCCCCGATGTCGGACAGCACGAATCTCTGTTCCGCGGTAAGTAAGGTCGGACTCTATGAACATATCGGGGCAATGATGCACACGACTGTTCCGGCAGCCATCATCTCCATCGTTATATATTTCGTTCTGGGAATGAAATATACCGGAGAAGGTAGCGAAGAAAATGTAATGCTGATGTTAAATACGCTCTCGGAACACTTCAATATCAACGTTCTTTGCCTAGTCCCGGCAATCATGATGTTGGTTATTGCCATTATGAAGATTCCGGCGGTACTGGGTCTGACAAGTTGCGCTATATTCTCTGTGTTCTGGGCGATGATTATGCAGCATGCACCATTTGTGGATGTAATGAAAGCAGCTTATTCCGGATATGTATCGGAGACCGGTGTGCAGCTTGTAGATGGAATTCTGACAAGAGGTGGAATGTCCTCCATGATGGGAACGGTTGGAATGATTATCGTTGCTTGCATGATGGGCGGTGGCCTGCAGGCGACAGGCGCGCTGACGGTTGTTATGGATGACCTGATGAGTAAGTTCATGAAGACACCAAGATCCCTCGTTATCGTTACTCTAGTATACAACTATTTGATTTTGGCGGTATCCGGTAACCAGATGCTGGGCGCCGTTATGTCCGGCGCAACGTTCTCGGAGACATATGACAAGATGAACGTACATCGGAAGGTGCTGTCCAGATGCATGGGTGACACCACAATTAATGGATCTGCACTTGTTCCATGGTCGACAGCAACCGTATATGCAATGGGTGTACTGGGAACCGGAAATGCGGCATTCATCCCATATGAGTTCTTCTGCTACATTGTACCGATTTTCACGATAATTGCAGCATTGACCGGATGGGCAACCTGGCATTCCGACGGAACACCATTCAATGCGCCAAAGGAGAAGCACGCATAATATACGAATATATAATAAGCTCATACCTTACATCAAGAAGAAACAGCAAGCGTTGTTCTGGACGGAATTAACGGGTGCTGTTTCTTTGTGATAGGAATTCGCCGGAATGCAGGAATCTTTCCATCAAAGCCGCCAATCTGCTGGGTGCGTTGTGAGTTGGATTACGGAAAAACTGGACAAACAAAAATACTTTGTTAAATTCGTTCAAAAAAACAATTGCCAAGAGCGCTTTGAATCCGTATAATAATCAGGTGTCTGGCGCGGAGATGAATTGCTTCTTCGTATCAGCGCGAGTGTAATAATACATCGATTGTTTCAAAAACTTCAAAAAAGTACTTGACAGACAATCGAGAATTTAGTACACTAAATAAGCTATCGCTTTTGAGAGATAGCAAGAACCTTGAAAACTTCATAGTGTAGAACCGGTCAAGAACGAGACACATCATATA
>CAVGMK010000096.1:0-7631 GCA_963630135.1 Oscillospiraceae bacterium | reverse complement strand
CTCTCGCCCTGTTGCAGGTAACTATAGTGCAGGGTTTCTTCTCCGCGCCGAACGGTCACCTCCGCCGGGCGTTCCGGGTGCCCGTTATCCGCGATAATCTGGAGAATTTCATCCCCGTTCTGAAGGCCGGCTCTCTCGGCGTTCGATCCCGGAATCAGGCCGCGAATGATATTGTCCGTGTACCGAACGGTCGGGTCGAAGCCCTCACAGGTAACCGGAATGGTGGTCTCAACGAGTTCATAATCCGGTCCGAAATAGTCGCTGTCTGGAAGCGGAAGCCCCGGCGCGATGGCGGCATCGATATATTGCTGTGCTTCGCCTTCGGTCAGATCATTCACCAGCCGCTGGAAGTCATCGAACGTCATCGGTGCGCCGGCATTGGCTTCATCGACGACGGTAAGAATGATGTCGTTAAGGGTAGCGGCATCGCTGGTCCGGCGGCGAATCAGGGAATCCAGTTGCAGGAAGAGCAGGACTCCTTTGACATAAGGAATCCGCTGGCAGTCCGCGTGGGTCCAGGACTTGTCATAGATTTCCGGATAGCTCTCGGTCCGTGCCAGAGAATGGCAGTAGCAACCGCGAAGCTTCTCATTCACCGATTCCACGTAGCCATCCAGATCCACCTGGCCGGTGTGATATTGCATGTAGCAGGAATAGTATTCCGCGGTTCCTTCGGTGAACAGGGAAGACATCTGCCCCTCGCCGAGCACATAGCACCAGTTGTGCGTCAGCTCGTGCGCCAGTACGTTCTCTACCTCGGCAACGTCCTGAATCATGTGGTTCCCCAGCCCCATGTAGCAGATGCCCATCAGGGCCGTGCCGGTGAGCTCTGTTCGCTTCGTCGGATAGAGAATGATGCTGTACCCTTCGCTCTGGTCGTGGAAGAAACGGGATATATAATCGTAATAAATCTGCACCGTATGAGCGAATTCGTCGAAGAAGAGATTATCCTCATCCAGCGTGTAGATGTGAAGCTGGCTCCCCTCCGAATGATATTCCTGCAGACTCCCCATGGCGAAATAGACATTCTTGAGATCTTCGTCGGTACATACCCGGCCAAAAGCACCTTTCTTCCGCCCGGCAATTCCGACCCCGCCGGCATTCTCCGAGAAATCATATTCCACGTGGTATTCCCTTTGCCCCTTCGGCAGAAGCAGGAAGGTCAGTCCGGCGCCGGTCACTCCGTGGTCGTGCGCCGCCAGCGAGAATCCCGGGTTCCGCTTGTACGGATCGAAAGCTGCAACGGATGCTTCATATATGATAGTAAGCTTTCCGGATGTATCCCGGCCGAAGACATATTCCCTTTGCGGCCCGAATGGCCCCATCCCCTGCCGGAATTCCATGGCGACATCGCCTTTGCTGTCGGTCGCATGGAAGCTGTCTGCATCGTAGCGCGTGCAGTCGCAGCTGGCTAGCGATAGCGGCAGCGAATCGAATACATCGCCTTTCCGATATTCCTCACCGTCGATGACGAGGCGAATCTGAAGCCCTGTGATGGCCCGACCCTCATAGTGCGGGCGAAGCGTGATATGTACGGTTTGATTCTGTTCCATTTCTTGTCGATATCCTTTCTGGTATTATCGTATCATATTGTGAATCCATCATACAATCGAGTCAACAAAAAGTCAATATAGAGTTGACAAAATGTATTTGCCGTGCTAATCTTTAGAAAATGGTTGCGGTAACGAATTTGAAATACCCCACCATTTCCCGAATGAATTCAAACGGCCGGGCAAAGACATGAATCCGGATTATCCGCAGGGGAGGCGCTCCCCGAAGGGAGAGAGGTTCCCTTTCGATGGAATCGGATACATAATTTGCCCGAAATATCAGTTATTGCTCGAAAGAAAGCGAGGAATTGTGCAATGAAACGATTTCAAGCAGAGGATATGAAGCACCTGACCTACGTATCCTGGCCGGCGGCGAGCGCGGATGGCCGAGTAAGAGCCTGTGTCAAATACCACGCAGACGAGAGCACCGGCAACTTCGTATCCTCCATTTATCAGATCCGGAATGGGGAAGAAAGAAACCTTTCGACGCCGGGGGCTTCCGAGAGCCAGCCGGTCCTGACAGCGGATGGCAAAAATATCTTCTACCTTTCCAATGCGTCCGGAGAGATGCAGGTATGGCGCCGTTCCCTGGAAAATGGCGAAGAGAAGCAACTTACCACCCTTCGCCACGGTATCGTACGTTTCCAATACGCCGAGAGCGCCCATGCCATCGTCTTTGAGGCAACGCTCTGGCCGGAGGAACTGCAGGATGATACTGCCTTCACGGAGATGACCCCGGAGGAGAAATCCGTCTGGAATCAGAAGCTGGACATGAAGCCTTATGTGGCCGAAGAACTGGTCTACAAGATGGATGAATGGTACGGCATGCGGAAGGGGGAATACAGCCACGTGGGCGTGCTGGACCTCGATTCCGGAAACTATGAGATGGTGGACGGGAACGGCACGGAGCTGGTATATCCGACCCTGTCCCACGATGGAATGAGAATCGCCTGCCACGGCTATCCGCATCACGACGCGAGAGGCCGCATGGCGGAGGTCTTCCTGTGGAACCGCGAGACGCTGGAGCTGACGCAGGTGACGGAGAATATCGGTATCTATGCGGATCATTATCCGATTTTCACCTCAGATGACCAATCGGTGATTGCTGCCGGTTATCCGGCATTTGAGGACTACAGCACACTGCTGCTTCCTTACCTTATCGATGTCGAGAGCAAAGAATATTGCTATCTCCTGGGTGAGAACGCGAAAGAATTCGAGCTTCATCCGATAGCGGCTTGCCGGACGGAATTCGGACCGCTGCCATATTACATGACCCTCGATGCTGCAGAGGAATATCTCTATTACATCAGTTATGCGAACGGGTACAGCAATGTATGCCGGGTGCCGCTGTCCGACGCGACGGCAGCGGAGGCGGTACGGAGCCCGGAAGCGGATATTCAGGCCTTCTGGCTGGCACCATCCGGTGAGATTCTGTATACCGCATCGACGCCGGGAATGCCGGCCGAACTCTACAGCGGAGATATGCGCCTGACACACAGTAACGACTGGCTGCAGGAATATGCACTCGCCGAGACAAAAGCATATACCGTTAGAAGCAAGGACGGGGAAGCAGACCTTCCTTATTTCATGGTCTATCCGCCGGAATTCGACCCGTCGAAGAAGTACCCGGCCATCCTGGAATGTAAAGGCGGCCCGGAGACGGTGAACGTCATGGCCTTCTGGCATGAATTCCAGGCCGAGGCGGCGCAGGACTTCATCGTCATATATGGGAACCCTCGGGGAAGTGTGGGTTACGGACGTGCTTTTAACCAAGGGGCCATCTGCTGGGGACCACGCGCTATGGAGGATCAGCTGTCCTTCGTGGAGGATGCAATCTCGAAGGGCTTCATCGACGAGACGCGCATCGGCGTCACCGGCGGTAGCTATGGCGGTTACATGACCATGAAGCTGATTGGCCGGACGGACACCTTTGCGGCGGCGGTGGCGCAGCGGGCGCTGGCGAACCCGGTGACTTCCTACGGAACAGGCGACATGGGATTCATCTCCAGCGGGCCGGTGCCGGAGGATTTCACGATGAAATCCTACCTCGAGGACCGCGCACGGGACAATGTGATTTCCTACATCGACCGGATGAAGACGCCGCTTCTCATTCTGCACGCGGCGAACGATTACCGCTGCGGATTCGAGCAGGCGGAGCAGATTTTTATCGCCATGAAGGACCGGAACCCGGAGGTGCCGGTGCGGCTGGTGCGGTTCCCGAATGAGAACCATGCGCTGACCCGGACCGGGAAGCTCCATTACCAGATGCGCCATCTGCGCGAGCTGGTGAATTGGTTCTGCCAATATCTCAGGAAGGAGGAGTGCCATCATGAATAAGAAATTACCGGAATTCCAAGACATTCCGTCCATCGAACGACTGACGTTCGGCGACTATGATGAGGCGCACGGCCTTCTGTGTTATACTTCGGGGCTAAAATCAGGTGTTTCCCTTCTGAACATTTCCGATGGAACCGAGAAAATGGTTACTGCCGGCGGTGGCGGCGAAGGAAGTCCGTTCTTCTCACCGAATGGGGACAAAGTCTATTTCGTCTCCTCCACGCAGGCGGGAAGACAGCTTCATGCATACGATATCCGGACGGAAGAGGTGCTACAGGTGACGCATTCGGCGGCGCCAATTATCGATCCGGTGCTGTCACCGGATGGGAAGAAGCTGCTGTTTGCAGCACCGGTCAGCGCCGGCACGGCGGTGGATTACAGCAGCGAGAAGGTGAACGAGCTGGATGATTCGCTGGTCATCGAGGACTTCGGATACAAATTCGACGGCATGGGATATATCACACCGGATGACCACATGCATCTCTTCGTGGCTGATATGGCGACCGGCGAATGCATCCGTCTGACCACCGGAATATGCGATTTCCTGCACCACACCTGGAGCGTGGATGGGAAATATATCATCTGCGTTAGCGATTGCAACCGTTCGAAGGAAGAGAGCCTGGGCTACGATCTCATCCGCATTGATGCGGAGAGCAAGGAAATCCTGGCGCTGTCGAAGGACCTCTGGATGGTCTCCTATCCGAACCCGATGAGACCGGCGGTTACGCCGGATGGGAAATATGTCATCATGGGCGTGCTGGATCCGTCGCAGGATATGAATGAAGACGAGACTTATCCGGAAGTGTTCCTGTATCGATTCGCGATGGATGGTTCCGGAGCGGAAGCCATCTTCACGCCGAATGAATCGTGTTACCAGTGCGTTCAATTCCCGTATAATGCGGGCTGCGGCTGGGGCATGGAGAAGCTGAGATTATCCGAGGATGGCGCATATGCGTACTTCTTCAGCGGCTGGCAGGGGCAGGGCAACCTGTACCGGGTGCCGGTATCCGGCGGAGAGGCGACACTTATTGCCGGCGGCAAGCAGGTCTATCACGGCATGAGCCGGATTCAGAACGGCAAGAGCATCATTTGCTGCTCCCGTACCAATGTGCCGGAGGAATATTACCTGATGGATGTCAATACCGGGGAGATGCTTTCCTGCGTCAAGCGCTCGGCAGAGGAATATCTCGCGGAGACGGAAGTCTCGGCGGCCGAGGACTTCTTTTTTGACACGAAGGACGGCAAGGGGCGCGTTCACGGATTCGTCCTGCCGCCGCAGAACAGGGAAAAGGGCGTGAAATATCCGGCCATCGTCTACATTCACGGCGGTCCGCATCCGTTCTACACCTATGGCTTTACGCCGGAGCATCAATGCTTTGCGGCGCAGGGGTTCGCGGTCATCTATTGCAATCCGAGAGGAAGCAGTGGCTACGGATATGCCCATCAGCGGATGAAGCAGGCGTTCGACGGAACGGCATATCAGGATATTCTGCAATTGGTTGACGAGGCGGCAGCCCGTTTCAACTGGATTGATTCGGAACGCATCGGCGTTACGGGCGGCAGCTACGGCGGCTATATGACGAACTATATTGCGACGCACTCGAATCGGTTTCGGGCGTATATCACGCAGCGCAGCACCAGTAACGAAATGATTACTTATGCCAGCAGCGACATGCAGGGATGCAGTAAGAAATATGACAGCTTCGAGCAGTTCATGATGGATAAGATTGCGGAATCGACCGTGGCATACGCGGAGAAGATTCAGCGGCCGTTCCTGATTCTGCATGGCGCGGAGGATTATCGCTGTCCGGTGGAGGAAGCCCATCAGCTCTTTGTAGCGCTGAAGGACGTGCATCCGGAGCTGCCGGTACGGATGGTCATCTATCCGCATCTCAATCACGACCAGCCGGGCGACCCGGAGCAGCTGCTACATTATTATAACGAGATGGTTAGCTGGCTTCGGAAGTACTTATAGATTGCGATGCGTCTGAAACCGATGGCCGCAGCGATTTCCTGGGCGAGGAGATGCGGCGTGCCGGTGAGATTGTGGATACCGTTCTGCCATCGGCAAATTCTGAGTGGACGGAATCGATGAAATGACCGGCGAGCGTCTAAGGCAATCGGTGCATGGATGACCCGAAGTAGAACGCAGAACAAGATAGAAGGATTGAAACAGAAGGATAATAGAAGTGAGAGTAGAATGAAATATAATTTTGATGAAATGGTAGACCGGAACCATACCGGAAACATGAAGCTGTTCATCACGCCGGAATCATTGCAGGAGAGGGGCATCACGTCCTTCTCCGCAGCGGAGATGGACTTTCCGACCGCGCCGTCGATTATTGATTCGGTGGTGCGGATGGCGAAAGGCGGCGTGTACGGCTTCACCATCCCGACAGCGGAATATTATGACGCAGTAAGGTGGTGGCTCCGGGAGGTCCGGAACTGGGATGTGCCAAAGGAATGGATTATGCCGGTGCTCGGCACCATCTATTCGGTGGCCAGTGCGATTCGCATGACCTGCATCGATGACGGCCCGGGACGGCTGATTGTCCAGAGTCCGGTGTATTACCGCTACGAGCAGGCGGCAACCCGCATGGGCGTGGAGACGGTGCATAATGATCTGAAGATTGTGGATGGCCGTTATGAGATGGATTTCGAGGACCTAGAGGCTAAGATGGCCGACCCGGCGAACAAGCTGCTGGTTATCTGCAATGCCCATAACCCGATTGCGCGCGTGTGGAACGAAGAAGAACTTCGGCATGTGGCAGAGCTGTCGGCAAAATACCGGACTCCGGTACTCTCGGATGAGATTTTCGGAGAGATGACCTTCGATGGTCACCGCGTGATACCGTACGCATCCATTGCCGAGGGGCAGGACTACGCCATGACGGTGGTCTCGCTGGGAAAGGCGTTTAATTTCACCGGCGTCAACCACGCCAACATCATCATCCCGAACGAGGCGCTTCGCGAGCGCTACAATCGTGTCCGTTATGAGACGCATTACGGCAGTATGGGGCCGTTCGAGTATGCCTCGGTGCTGGGAGCGTATACGGAAGAAGGACTTGCCTGGTTCCGCGAGGCCAGGGCGTACATCGAGGCGAATGCCCATTATGTGCAGGACTTCATGAAGGAATACCTGCCGCAGGTGCACGTCTTCCCGGTGGAGGGCACCAGCGTGTGCTGGATGGACTGGTCCTATTTGGGGCTTTCCGGAACGGAGCTGACCGACTATCTGGTCCAGGAAGCGTTATTCGACGCAGAGAGCGGCGTGGATTACAGCGAGGACTGCGGTCAGTTCGTGCGCATGAACCTGAGCAGCACGAGAGCGCAGGTGAAGTCGGCCATGGAACGGTTAAAGAAAGCTTTTTCTGCAAAATAAGTTGACAAAAAGTTAGTTTATGTATTGACATGATGTTGAGTATTGAATATACTCTAGCTAATAGAAAGTTGCCAAAAAGTTGAAATAGGAGGCAAAGAAATGTCTACACAAAATTCTGACAGAGTTTTACCACTTCGGGTGAAATTCGGATTCCCGTTAGCGAACATGGGGGTTACGCTACAGACGCTAATCCAGATGTACTTCCTGGTGTATTTCTACACCAACATCCTGGGTATTTCCGCCACGGCGGCTGCGGTCATCGTTATGATTGCCCGTATCTGGGACTTCATCAATGACCCGCTGATGGGTGTGCTGGTAGAGCGTACGAACCGCCCGGCGAAGTGCATGTGGTGGATGAAGGT
>CAVGMK010000095.1:0-9819 GCA_963630135.1 Oscillospiraceae bacterium | reverse complement strand
AGTGCTGGTGGCTCATGTAGAGGATGTCCAGCTTCTCATGATAGTAAGCTTCGATTCCGAAGTGTTTACCCTGTACCAGCAGATCCTCGATCTCGTCCAGGTAATCTTCGAGGTCATACTTACGGAAGAGTTCGCGAACTTCCTTCGTGTTGTAGTACTTTACGTCATCCGTCAGAATGCTTTCACAATAGAATGTCTTGTTGTACTGAGAGAAGTCCAGATCTGGCTCCCATTCCTTCTTTGCTTCCAGCTTGAATGTACCTGTCTTGAAGTCGTAGAGGAACTTCATGGATGTCAGACCTTCTGCCTTCATTGGAACTGTAATACTACGTTTCATGGTGTACCTCCTTATGGGTGTGATGTAAGATTTGGGGATTGTTATGTGTTGTGCCCAGTGTTTTATGTTCTGTGTCTTGTGTACTGTGCACACTCAGAATATCGCACATTCCATTTTCGGTGTCAACGAAATTTTCCGGAATTTATTTTGTTAAAAAAAAGACGGCGCTCAGAGCTTGTAATTTCAAGCTCTGGCGCCGTTATTAGCTTTTGTAAACGGTTTCCAATTATGATTTATGCTATAATTCGTCTAAGTTGTTTCTCTATTTCTATTTACCATGTCCAAAAAAGCCTTATTTTTCGGTCTTTCTCTTCTCGACTACGCCTCACTTCCGAGATAGAATTCCCGGAGCTTCTCGTCATAGTGTTTGTTATAGTGCTTCTCCAGACGGGTAACGACTTCTACCGGCTCCTTCGCCTTGACAGCTTCCAGTAGCCCTTCGTGCTCCCGGATATTATCCGGAATGGTCTCCTTCTCTTCCCACATAATCTTCCGAACGAACAGGTACAGCTTCGTGGAATTCCGTTCATAGATATCAATCAACGTCGGATTCTTCGTCACATCGACGAAACAACGGTCGAAACCCATGGTACGATTGATATAATCCTCCTCCACATCCGCGTCGAAAGCTTCCTTCTGCGCGGCTATTGCCTTCTCCAGCATGACAATCAGTTCATCGTCCTTGCCATGGCGATGCGCGTGAATATAAGATCCCGTCAGCAGTACACATACCACTTCGTCCAGTCTGCGCTGCGTCTCTCCACTGAGTTCGAGCACACGGAATTTGTTATTCATATTGGATGTTAGCAAGCCTTCTACCACCAGCATGTTCAGTGCTTCGCGAATCGGCGTATTGCTGATTCCCAGTTCCTGGGAAAGCCCCAGGATGCTGACGCTCTCCCCGAACTTGTACTCCTGGCGGAGAATGCGATCCTTGACAATTTCATACACCTGATCCTTCATGCTACTTCTTCGAATCTTCGGCATAACGTGTTCTCCTTCATATTTCTTATTCTTGGCTCATCTCTTTGGTAGCACGTGTCTTGTACAGCGGGGCATGACGGTTTCCTGTCCTACCTGCTTCCGTCTGACGGCAATAGGATTCTTACTGTAGTAAGTATCCAGAAGTCCATGCTTTGAATCAATGTGTTGACTGTGCATACTTAAAGATAATTATATATGTATTGGATTTGGATTGCAATAACGGATAATTGATTCATGGCCTTGCTATTTTTTTATCATTTAAACCGGGGTATAAATTTTTTGAAACAGTCTTGGAGTTTCCGTAGTCTCTCCCGGCTTCCCGAGTTGCATCTGCCTATTGTGCCGTTTCCTTATCTTCCTTCTCTTGCTTGCTTTACAATTGGTGTTACAATCTTTCATCCCTATATCGTTTATAAACAAAGGCCGATATCCTGATGAACAAGACACCGACCTTCTATATAAGGGAAAATGATAGCTAATATATGAATTATGATATTTGGTATTTGGTATTTCTATTTACTTTGTCTAGAAGAAATTTCCCAGGAAAATCACGATAATCGCGATTGGGCAGACATATTTCACGCAGACCTTGAGCCAGGTTCTGGCAATCGGATGCTCTACGTTCGCTGCTTCCAGGAAATTGTCGATTCCCCAGTACCATCCGGTGAAGATAGTAATCAGGAATGCACCGATAACTACCAGGTAGTTGCAGGTGAAGATGTCCATCTTATCGAACAGATCCAGGTTGAGGATAGCAATTCCTCCGACAACCACGTCGCCCAGTACGGTCAACGCGAGTGCCTTCTTGCGGGACCAATTCAGCAGCTCCATCAATGTGTTGACAACCGCTTCGGCCATCGTGATGGAAGATGAGAACGCTGCGAAGAAGAATCCTACATAGAAGATTGTTCCGATAATTCGTCCACCTGATACTGCATTAAATGCATTCGGCAGTGTAATCAGTGACAGTGATACGCCCGATGCCGGTTCCAGATTGAACGCGAAGCAAATCGGGAAAATCATCAATCCGGCGAAAATTCCGGCGATGATGATGGATACGCTGATGATGGAGCAATCCTTCACTAGGTGCTCGCCCTTGTTCTTGATGCAGCTTCCGAATACCATGGAAGCCAGCATGCCGATACCAATGGCGAAGAACGCCTGACCCAGTGCTGCACTGAATGAGGAGAATCCGAACGAGGATACGTCCGGTTTGAACAGGAATTCCAGTCCCTTCGAGGAACCCGGAATTCTTAGGCCGATGATGATGCAGACTACCATTATGATTCCAAGAGCCGGAATCATAATCTTCGCCAGCTTTTCAACACCGCCCTGAAGTCCCTTGCTGACAACCAGCGCCAGAAGGCCCCAAGCAACAATTGCTCCGATGAACATTGTCAGGTGATCCTGATTCAGTTCGTTAAAGGATGCTTCAATCTCGGCAGCATCCATGCCGGTAAAGTAACCGCTTGCCGTTCTCCATACGTATACAACAACCCATGCATAGATTGGTGTCGTATAAGCATTAATCATCCAGCCGGCAGCAAGATGAATGTATCCAGCGCCGTGCCATTTGCTACCCGGCTTCTCCAGTACCTTGTACGCCCCTACTGCGGTTTTCTGTGACTTATAGCCAATGCTCATCTCCGCGGTCAGTAGCGGAATTCCGACAATCAGTATCACCAGTATATAAGTCAGAATGAAAAGAGCTCCCCCGTTCGTACCGCAGATATATGGAAATCTCCAGAGACTTCCGACACCTACAGCAAAGCCAATCATCGTCATCAGAAATCCGAATATACTTCCGAATCCTTTTTCTTCATTTTGCATAATATCCACCTTCTGAGAGGAACGGCAGGGAGAACCCCTGCCGTTCCCATCCTATTGATATAGAGGTATTGAGAGTCTGTATTTAATTGTTCTTCTATAGCAATATCCTAGAAGTGGATATCAGCCAGAGTCTTATCTCCGTACAGAACGTCGTTCGCGTTTCTGTAGCAGTTCTCAACCGGAGTGATGTCCAGTTCAGCAGCCTGCTTGAGGTTATTATATGTCGCAGCCGGCATGATGTCATCAATAGTCTTCAGGAGGTTCTCATAAGTCGCTTTCTGACCCAGAACGTATTCCTGATATCCGCAGATAACGCCGGCGGTGTTGTGGAACCACTCAACCTGGAATACGATATCTCTTGCCTTCAGCAGCTCTGCCAGACGGATTTCTTCTTCTGCGCCGGATGCCTTCAGCGTGTTGTTAGCGGAACCCCAGATGTACTTGCAGTTCAGCTTCGGAATGGTCTCGTCATCGAATACGCCACCGATTGCGCATGGGCAGAGGATGTCGCACTTCGTGAAGTAAGCACCTTCCAGCGGAATGGTCTCGATGTTCTTGTCCGGATAGGTATCCTTGAACTGCTGAGCTCTTGCTGGGTTCAGGTCTGTTACATACAGCTTCTCAACCTCAGTAACCAGGTGCTCGCCCATGTACCAGCCAACTGCGCCCAGTCCGATCAGGCATACAGTCTTTCCAGCGAGGCTCTCGGTGCCTTCCTTGAAGAGAACAGCCTTCTTCATGGTCTTGTATACGCCATATGCAGTCGGCTTTCCGGTCTCGCCCAATGCGGAGTGCTTCGGGCCATTGGTGTACTGGATGGAGAAGTTCTCGTTCTCTACGTCAGCCATCTCGGTTGGGAAGTTCATGTCCGGACCGGTCATGGTTCTGCAGCGGTCAATAGCGAATCCGAGGAATCCCATAATTTCCATGTTGTCGAGATCCAGCTCGTCCATGGTTACTGTCTGCTTGCAGCCGCCCATGTTGATGTTGCCGGCAACGTTCTTGAAGCTCATGCCACGGCCCAGGTTCAGTCCGTCGATGATAACGTCCTTCTCTTCCTCGTCCTTGTTGTGACGACGGATTCCGCCAGCCAGTGTAGCGTGCAGCTTATTATTGATACCCAGTTTTCTGGAGTGCTGGTGGCTCATGTAGAGGATGTCCAGCTTCTCATGATAGTAAGCTTCGATACCGAAGTGCTTGCCTTCTACGAGCAGAGCTTCGATCTCGTCCAGGTAGTCTTCCAGGTCATACTTACGGAAGAGCTCACGAACTTCCTTCGTGTTGTAGTACTTCACATCATCAGTCAGAATGCTCTCAGCATAGAAAGCCTTGTTGTACTGAGAGAAGTCCAGATCTGGCTCCCATTCCTTCATTGCTTCCAGCTTGAATGCGCCTGTCTTGAAGTCGTAACGAATCTTAAGAGATGTCAGACCTTCTGCCTTCATTGGAACTGTAATACTACGTTTCATGTTGTACCTCCTTGGGCAATTTAAAAATTTGGGTAATAAGATTTTAGGTTTTGGTTTTGGGTTTTATTATGTGTTGTGCACTGTGCCTTATGTACTGTGCACACTTAATATCGCACACCTTCGATTCTTTGTCAACAACTTTTTAAAAATTTTTCCATTTTGTAAAATTTCAATAATCCATATATGTTTTTTGTAAAAATAAAATAACGCAGAAGCCCCCGTTTCCGAGCTTCCGCGCTATTCCAATTTACCGCCTATTTATTTGTTACTCCTATTTCCCGCCGTGGTCAGCCATGATTTCCGGCTGATTTCTTCGGCATTATTCCGGGAGGTGTTCTGCCATCCTCTTCACTTCGAGGCAGGATTCCTCTAGTCCTCCGCGTATTATTTCACTAGCTGCCTCATTTCTCTAGCGAACAAATGGGAGAAAGCGGATTCCGGATTCGCCCTATATTGTCGCCCGCTGTTAGCGCCGGAGCAAATTATTTCCATCCCGGATTACTGATTTTTCTCTAGAATTCGCTTCAGATACTGCCCGGTATAGGATTCCGCGCATTCGGCTACTTCCTCCGGTGTACCGGTCGCCACGATGGTACCGCCACCCTCGCCGCCATCCGGTCCCAGGTCGATGATGTGATCCGCGCACTTGATGACATCCAGATTGTGCTCGATGACGAGCACCGTATTGCCGTCATCGACCAGTCGGTTCAGAACGTACATCAGCTTGTCCACGTCAGCGAAATGCAGGCCGGTGGTCGGCTCATCCAGGATGTAAAGCGTCCGGCCGGTACTCCGCTTCGAGAGCTCGGTGGCCAGCTTGATACGCTGCGCCTCACCGCCGGACAGCTGCGTCGACGGCTGTCCCAGCTTCACATAGCCAAGACCGACATCATCCAGCGTCTTCAGGTAACGCAGGATAGCGGCCTGGTTGGCGAAGAAAGGCAGTGCTTCCGAGACGGACATGTCCAGCACTTCGGATATATTCCGGCCCTTGTAACGGACCTCCAAGGTCTCGTGGTTGTATCTCGCGCCGCCGCATACGTCACACGGCACGTAGACATCCGGCAGGAAGTGCATCTCCACCTTGGTGATGCCGTCGCCGTGGCAGGCTTCGCAGCGGCCGCCTTTGACATTGAAGCTGAAGCGGCCTTTGGTATAGCCGCGCATCTTGGCTTCCGGCATCTGCGCGAAGAGATCACGGATGTGGTCGAACATACCGGTATAGGTTGCCGGATTGGAACGCGGCGTGCGGCCAATCGGCGACTGGTCGATATCGATGACCTTGTCGAAATTCTCGATACCGCGAATTTCGCGGAATTTGCCTGGAGTCTCCTGAAGACGGTTGGTGACGGATGCAACCCCTTTGTAGATAATCTGATTCACCAGACTGCTCTTGCCGGAGCCGGAAACACCGGTCACGCACACGAGCTTCCCGGCCGGAATCTCTACGTCAATATTCTTCAGGTTGTTCTCCGCTGCGCCGAGAACCTGAAGGGACAGGCCATTACCCGGCCGACGCGTCTTCGGGATTTCAATCTTCCGAACACCGGAGAGGTATTGCCCCGTGATGGATTCTTTGCAGGCCTTCACGTCTTCCACGGTGCCCTGCACCACCAGCTTGCCGCCGTAGATGCCGGCGCCCGGGCCGATATCCACGATGTGGTCTGCCGCGTACATGGTATCCTCATCATGTTCTACAATAATTAGAGTGTTTCCCATATCCGTTAGATTCCGGAGCGCGGAAAGGAGCTTGTCATTATCCTTCTGGTGAAGACCGATGCTCGGCTCGTCTAAGATATAGAGGACGCCGACCAGACCGGATCCAATCTGCGTCGCCAGACGGATACGCTGCGATTCACCACCGGACAGCGTGCCGGCGGCTCGTGACAGCGTCAGATACCCGAGACCGACAGTCTGAAGGAACGACAGCCGGTCGTTGATTTCCTTGGTAATCAGGCGTGAAATCGTCTGCTCCCGCTCGGTCAGACGGAGATTCCGGAAGAATTCAATCGCCTGGATGACGGACATGTCTGTCACTTCGATGATATTTTTACCCCCAACTGTTACGGCGAGAACCGTGTCTTTGAGCTTCCGGCCGTGACAGGTCGGGCATTCGGCTTCGGTCATCATATCGCCAATCTTCTCGCGGATGTAGTCGGATTTCGACTCGCCGTAGCGGCGTTCAAGGCTCGGAATGATGCCCTCGAAGGTGTGGTTCATGTGGGAGACGCGGCCGCTCCGGCTGGTATAGGTGTACTTCAGCTTGCGCGTGCCGGTGCCGTAGAGCAGTTCTTTCTTGAAAGCTTCCGGCATGTCTTTATACGGCTTCGTGATGTCAGCACCGTGGTCCTTGCCGAGCTGATGGAGCATCTGGCGGTAGAAACCCATGGCGTCCATGCTGGCGAAAACATTGCCCATCGCGCCATTCACCAGGCTCTTATTCTCGTCGGTGACCAACGCCTCCGGCTGGATTCGCAGGGTGAATCCCAGACCCGTACAGGTCTCGCAGGCACCGTACGGCGCGTTGAAGGAGAACATGCGCGGCTCCATCTCCTCGATGCCGACGCCGTGGTCCGGGCACGCCAGAAGTGTGCTGTACGTCTCCTCATATTCCCGTGGACCGCCAATCGTCCCGTCTTCCGCTGTATTGCCGCCCGCATCTGCACGGTTGCCATCTGCGCCGGCACCGCCTACGCCGGCATCACCTGCGCCACCGCCCGGATTGCCGGTTGCCAGGCTGCTTGCTGTACCGCCCGTACTGTCAGCCGTCGCACCATTCGGGTTGCCGGCCGGTGAACGATCCGTCTCACCAATCTTCCGTTTCTCCGAGAACAATACCGTGACTAGGCCCTCGCCTTCGCGAATGGCCAGCTCCACCGACTCCGCCACTCTACTCCGATTATCCTCCCGGATAATGATTCGGTCGATGGCAATCTCAATGGTATGCTTCTTCTTCTTATCCAATATGATTTCACCATCATCCAGCCGGCGCATCTCTCCGTCCACCCGGACGCGGGTGTAGCCGTCTCGCTGAATGCGGTCAAAAATAGCTTTGTGCTCTCCCTTCCGTCCCCGAATCACCGGAGCCAGAATCGTCATCCGTGTTCCAACGCTGTGTTCCATGATGTGGTCCACAATGCTGTCCACCGACTGGCCGGAAATCTCCCGGCCGCACACCGGACAATGCGGGATACCGATGCGGGCGTACAGCAGACGCAGGTAGTCGTAGATTTCCGTCACCGTTCCCACCGTCGAGCGGGGATTCTTGTTCGTCGTCTTCTGGTCGATGGAAATTGCCGGCGACAAGCCTTCAATGACCTTCACATCCGGCTTCTTCATCAGTCCCAGGAACTGACGGGCATAGGAAGAAAGACTCTCCACGTATTTCTTCTGCCCTTCGGCATAGATGGTATCGAAAGCCAGCGAGGACTTCCCCGATCCGGAGAGGCCGGTGAACACCACCATCTTGTCTCTCGGAATCGTCACGTCCAGGTTCTGCAGGTTATTCTCGCAAGCCCCTTTGATTACAATATTCTTCTCCATTCGTTTCTCCACTCTGTCTATTACGATGCCGCCCAAGTACGCGGCAGTTTCATCCTATGCTACGCTTCGTGTTCTTGCGCGCAGCAGTTTCTTCTTCCAATTCGCATCGCGTCCGCACATCCGGAATCTCTTCGCTTCGCATTCCTGCTCCGCTTCGGAACTAATCATCCCTATGCTTCACCTCGCGATGCGTCATTCTCACTCGAAGGCGTTTCACACTGCATAAGTATATCATCTTGCATATCTACATGCAAACATTTGTTCGTTATTTCCATAACCCGCCCGGTGGGCAGGAGTGCTTGAAAAATCATGCATTATGCTGTATATTTTATCCTGTCAGCACTTGACAAGCAAGCGCATTCAGCGCATAATAGCTTGTATATTTATAATTTTTCATGTATGTTTATTCTTGCCTATGCGGAACATGGAATTGCGCAGATTATATATATAGAAAGGCGATTAGAGATGATGAAAGTATTTATTGACGGAAGCTACGGCACCACCGGGCTTCGCATCTACGAAAGACTCGAAGCCCGCACGGACATCGAGCTGATCACGATACCTTACGAGGACCGCCACAGCGAGTCGGCGCGGTCGGAGGCGTATGCCGCGGCGGACCTTGTTTTTACCTGCTTACCGGACGCGGCGGCCAAAGAAGCGGCCCTACTCGCGGACCAGTACGACGTCCGCGTCATCGACGCGTCCACGGCGCACCGGGTCCATCCGGATTGGACTTACGGATTCCCGGAAATCACCGGCGATGACGCGATTCGGCACGCGAAACGCGTCGCCAACCCGGGCTGCCACGCCAGCGGCGTCTGCGCGCTGATCTACCCGCTGATGCAGGCCGGCCTAATCTCCCATGACGTGAAGCTGCAGTGTTTTAGCCTGACAGGCTACTCCGGTGGGGGTAAAAAAATGATTTCTCAGTACGAGGCGACCGAGCCGGATCCACTGCTCGGCGCGCCGAGGATGTACGGCCTCAGCCAGCACCACAAGCACCTGCCGGAAATCGGGAAGGTGTGCGGACTTCACTACGAGCCGGTTTTCTGCCCGGTAGTATCGGATTACTATAGCGGTATGGAGTCCATCATTCCGCTGTTCGGAGACGACGTGAACGGCAGCCTGGAGGATATTCGTGACGCGTACCGGAGCTTCTACACCGGACCGCTGGTCTATTATAAGGACGACGTGGACGAAGAAGGTTTCCTGTCTGCCGGCAGCATGAGCGGCCGCGACGATATGGAGCTCTCGGTCTACGGAAATGAGGAGCGGATGCTGCTGGTAGCGCGTTTCGACAACCTGGGCAAAGGCGCCTCCGGCTCCGCCATTCAGAACATGAACCTGATGATGGGGATTAATCCGGCGACGGGTTTAGTGTTGGGAACGAATTGTTAGATGCGATTTGCCGAATCGATTCATTCTCTATCCTATGAATCTCTTACGAATTGGGTGAGAGCATGGATTGGATGATGAATGGAAACCGGCAAATAAACGTTCACCGGCATTCATACAATTAGAACACGAATCGGATGGCGAGAATCGATTCGGCAATGACACGCCGCATCCGAAATATTTCCCGCCACACGCGGCTCAATTACATTCGAAAGGATGATATAGATGAAGATTAAGAATGTCCGTGGCGGCATCTGCGCG
>CAVGMK010000094.1:0-5033 GCA_963630135.1 Oscillospiraceae bacterium | reverse complement strand
TCTGCCACAGTCAAAGGTTCCCCTTAGTGGAACCTTTTCGCATGGGTGACATGCGGAAATCAAGGGTTTCAAAGTGACCACACACTTATAACCTTCCTATAAGGGGTATCTTTGGCACCCCCAGAATCGCCTGTTCCGACAACCGAAATTGCACTCCCCCGCCCGGAACCCATTGAGTTGTAGGGCTCTACAAAAAGTCAAAATATCTTTTGGTGCTATTGACATTTCCATTGCGACAAGGATTACCATCAGCTTATAATCAAACTGTAATCCGGCGATGGGCATCACCGGCAGAATTACGAAAATGGGACATTACTTTATTGGATTGTGGAAAGGAGTACTTCATTGAACGACACTTTTATCCATCCTTACATGCCGAATACGGCACCATCGAACAAGAATGCCATGCTGGAAGCGCTGGGCATCTCTTGCGTCGAGGACATCTACGGCAAGAACATTCCGGAAGAGCTTCGCTACAGAGGCAAGATGAACATTCCGGAACCGATTCTGACCGAACAGGGGCTCAAGAAACACGTTATGGCCATCCTGAGCAAGAACGCAACCTGCGAGGAATACACTTCCTTCCTGGGCGGCGGCTGCTACAACCACTACGTTCCGGCCATCTGCGACGAGATTAATAACCGGGCAGAATTCCTGACCGGTTATTGCGGCGACACCTATTCTGATCACGGTAAGATGCAGGCAATCTTCGAATATGCTTCGCTGATGGCCGAGCTTCTGGACATGGACGTTGTCAGCTATACATTATATGACGGCGGCCAGGCCGTTGCTTCTTCTCTCCGCATGGCAGTCCGCATTCAGGAAGCGCTCGGTCATCCAGAGAAGAATGTACTGCTGGTTCCATCGACCATGAACCCGGAGATTCTCTCCCAGCTTCGGAATTACTGCCAGCGCTGCGTGGAGATTCGCGTCGTTCCTTGCAAGGAAGACGGCCGGATGGATACGGATGCACTGAAGGAACTCCTTCAGGCTGGCGACATCGCCGCTCTGTTCCTGGAGAATCCTTCCTATCTGGGATTCTGGGAGGAACAGATCTACCAGATTGGCGAGATGGTTCACGAAGCCGGCGCACTCTATGTCGTTCAGCCGGATGTGGCATCTCTTGGCGTCATCGCACCGCCATCCCAGTACGGTGCAGACATCGCCTGCGGTGACATCCAGCCGCTGGGTATGCACCTCCAGTTCGGCGGCGGCTGCGCGGGTTTCATCGCGACGCCATATAACGAGACATATATCGATCAGTATCCAACCTACCTCTACGGCATCACCCGCACCGAGAACCCGGGAGAATACGGCTGGGGACGCGCGCTCAACTACCGTTGTTCTCACGGTTCCCGCGAGAAAGCCCGTGAATATTTCGGTACCGAGACCGGTCTGTGGGCCATCACCGCTGCCGTATACCTCTCCCTCATGGGACCGGAAGGCATGCGCGAGATGGCAGAATACATCATCAAGATGCGTCATTACGCAGTAAACAAGCTCGCATCTGTTCCGGGCATCACCGTGAACAGTCTGGGCGGGAATGGCTTCCAGGAATTCGTCATTGATTTCTCGGAATCCAGTAAGATCGTGGCTGAGGTGAACCAGGCACTCCTGGAGTATGGCATCTTTGGCGGTAAAGACCTCAGTCACGATTTCCCGAAGCTGGGACAGTCCGCACTGTACGCCGTAACGGAGAAGACCACCTGTCAGGACGTGAACGCGCTGGCAGATGCGTTAGCTGCAATTCTGGGAGGTGACAAATAATGGGCGCTATCAATACGAATCGGAATTATCATCAGGCACGCTGGGACGAACCGTTCGTCCTGGATATGGGCAATCCCGGGGAACGCGGCATCCTGATTGGTGGCGTGGAGCCGGAAGCGGAAGCGGAATTGAATCTGCTTTTACCGGAAGGATTCGCACGGAAAGAAGCGCCGAAGCTTCCGGAACTGGGTCAGATGCAGGTGCTGCGGCACTTCCTCCGTCTGTCTCAGGAGACCATCGGCACGGATATTAACATTGACATCGGGCTCGGCACTTGCACGATGAAGTACAGCCCGAAGATTCACGAGCAGTTCGTTCGTAGCGACAAGATGGCGGAGATTCATCCGTATCAGGACGAATCCACGGTGCAAGGCATGCTCGAGATTATGTACCGGACGCAGGAATACCTCAAGGAGATTTCCGGCATGGATGCGTTCTGCCTCCAGCCGTCCGGCGGCACGCAGGCACTCTATTCCAATGTAGCTGTCGTGCGCGCGTACTTCGATTCCATCGGCGAGGGCGAGCAGCGGCGCGAGATTATCACGACCATGCTCTCCCACCCGGGCAATCCGGGCGTAGCAGCGACGGCCGGTTACAAGGTCATCACGCTGATGCCGGACGAGACGGGTTATCCGAATCTCGAGGATCTCAAGGCGGCGGTATCCGAGCGCACGGCAGCGCTGATGATTACCAACCCGGAGGATACCGGACTCTATAACCCGAAGATTAAGGAATTTACAGACGCGGTGCACGCAGTCGGCGGCCTCTGCTGCTACGACCAGGCCAACCTGAACGGCCTCTTCTGCCTGACCCGCGCGAAGGAAGCGGGCTTCGACCTCTGCCAGTACAATCTGCACAAGTCATTCTCGTCGCCGCACGGTTCGCAAGGGCCGGGCACCGGCGCACAGGGTGTCGTTGCCAAGCTGGCGCCGTTCCTGCCGGTACCGGAAGTGGTATGCGAGGACGGCAAGTACCGCTTCAATACAGATAAGCCGGACAGCATCGGCAAGCTGCGCAAGTTCTACGGCGTTCCGGCCGTTGTTCTCCGCACCTACGCCTACATCCGCAGCATGGGCCAGGAAGGTCTCAAGCAGGTTGCGGAGCTGGCCATTCTGAACAACAACTACATGCTCCAGAAGCTGCTTCAGATTGACGGGCTGACCATGCCATACGCCGAAGGCGTCTGCCGCATGGAACAGGCGCGCCTGAGCTGGGAAGAGCTCTACAAGGAGACGGGCGTGTCCACCGACGACATCTGCCGCCGCATCGTGGACTACGGTTTCCAGGACTACTTCGCGAGCCATCACCCGCGCATCGTGCCGGAACCTTTCACGCCGGAGCCGACGGAGACCTACTCGAAGGATGACATCGACGAATACGTGGAAGCATTCGTACATATCGCGCAGGAATGCCGCGAGAATCCGGAACTGGTCAAGACCGCTCCGCACGCCGCGGCGCTGGCTTCCCGGGTCAACGACGAAGATCTCACCGATATGGGTCGGTTCGCCAACACGCTTCGGGCATACCGGAAGTACATCGAGCCGAAGGATGAGAAGTAATGGGTATCTATACTGTTGGCCAGATGGCCGAATTGTGCAACATCTCGCGGAAACAGCTTCGGTATTACGACCAGATTGGGTTGCTCAAGCCGGATTTTCGCGATGAACTCACCAATTACCGGTATTATACCGATAAGCAGATTGAGGTCGTGCTCCTGATAAGGGAATTGAAGGAACTCAAGATTCCGCTGGACACCATCGGGAAGCTTCTGGAAAGACGCAACGTCCAACAGATGCAGGCAATCCTTCAGGAGCACCTGACCAATCTGCGCAGGGAAATCGAGCAGAGCCAGCGCCAATACGACCGGGTGGTGGACATCCTGATGTCGATTACGACCAGCTCCGTCCTCGCCTACGGGCCGCAGCGGCGAAGCATCAACCTGGTGGATTTTCCGGAGAAGCAGGTGTGCTTCACCCGGTATGTCAGCAGCACCAATGCGAACAAGCTGTTCATCAACCGCCGCGCGGAACTACTCACGCTCTGCGAGAAATACCAGCTTCGAACCACCGGTCCGAATTACGCCATCTTCCATTCTGATTACATGGCGCAGTTCGTGGAGGAAGACGAAGAGGTCTACAGCGATCTCGAGATTTGCTTCGAGCTCGCCCGCTCGATACCATCCGCCGGTGGCGAGAAGTACATCCGCACCATCCCTGCTTTCAAGGCCGTATCCTGCCTCTTCCTGGGGCACTACCGAGATATGAAACCGGCCTACCGGGCGATGGAGGACTGGGCCAAGGAGAATAATCTCGAGCTCTCGAACTGCTCCCTCGAGGAGTACCTGGTGGGTGCGACGAATACCTCTAATTCGGACGACTACATCACCAGGCTGTATATTCCGCTGAAGGGGGCGGAGGTGTAGGCCGGGCTATCTTCGACAAGGCCGTGAGATGGGCCTCGGCGTGAAGCTGCCGCTGTAAGGAAATATATTCTAATATAATTTGCCCATTGGCAATTTCCCGAAGGATTCTTTGCCAGAATATTTGCCAAAAATAAGCGCCGACGACCACGCATTCTGCGTGCCCGCCGGCGCTGTTTCGCATATTTCAAGGGTAGCGAGCTGGCTTAGCCATCCGTGCTACACCCACTTCTCCACATCCGCCTTCGCTGCATCCACACTGCTCCCGTGAATGGCGATACCAGCCGTTACGACCGCTCCCGGCGCACACTTCCGGATGTCCGCTTCCGTGTTCGAGAGGCCGCTCCCCTCGTGCGTGCAGAACGGATGAATCTTCTTCCCCGCGAAATCCAAGCTCTCCAGGAACGTATACACTGCCATCGGCATCGTTCCGCAGTAGTTCGGATATCCCAGGTAGATTTCATCATACTGATTCCAGTTCTCCGGTAGCGCCACCAACTCCGGTCTGGCGTCTTCCTGCTTGTCCCTGCGCGCCTCCGCCACACAGGCCTTGTAATCCGCGGAATACGGCACCTTCTGCTCGATCTTGAACAGCGCTGCGCCGGTCGCCTCCGCAATCATAACAGCTGCTTTTTCCGTATTCCCCACCTCGATGTACTTCATCGAGCCGCCGAAATAATTCTCATCCGCTCTGGAATAGAATGCTACTAACTTTGCCATAATTTCTCCTTTCACTATCCTTTCGGATATCTTATTGGTCATCTTATCAGACGTCTTATCGGACATCTCCTCGATACCGACGATGTGCGGCTTGAATAAATTCCCCTCGTCCCGGCTCGTTCCGGTC
>CAVGMK010000093.1:0-9089 GCA_963630135.1 Oscillospiraceae bacterium | reverse complement strand
CAGGAGCAGGAGTATCAGTATGCGGAGTCGGTCGATGGAATCATCAATCTGGATGATTTCACCGACGTGGAATTGCTGGAAAGAAGCTTAGGTCATATTCCGGAGACCATCTGCTGCCGGTTCAATCCGGGCGGCGTCTTCGAACTCAGCAACGGCATTATGGATAACCCGGGCGATGCGAAGTATGGCATGACGGAGCCACAGCTGCGGGAAGCCTTCCGCATTCTGGCGGGCAAAGGCGCGAAGCATTTCGGCATCCACGCATTCCTGGCCAGCAACACCGTGACCAACGAATACTACCCGAAGCTCGCGGGAATTCTCTTCCGGCTGGCAGCAAGCCTCCACGAGGATCTGGGAATTCATATCGAATTCATCAACCTGTCCGGCGGCGTGGGCATTCCATATACGCCGGACCAGACACCGAACGATATTCAGGTGATTGGCGATGGCGTGCATCGGGAATACGATGCCATCCTGAAGCCGGCGGGCATGGGCGACGTGAAAATTTACACCGAGATGGGACGCTTCATGATGGGGCCTTACGGCGCATTGATTACAAAGGTCATTCACGAGAAACATACGTATAAAGAATACATCGGTTGCGACGCCTGCGCTGCCAACCTGATGCGGCCGATGATGTATGGTGCGTATCACCACATCACCGTGCTGGGAAAGGAACACGCCCCGACGGATCATATCTACGACGTCACCGGCTCGCTCTGCGAGAACAGCGACAAGTTCGCCATCGACCGGAAGCTGCCGGAGATTGCCATCGGTGACTATCTGTTCATCCATGATACCGGTGCGCACGGCCATTCCATGGGATACCAGTACAACGGCAAGCTCCGTTCCGCGGAAATCCTGCTCCATGAAGATGGAACATATCAGCTGATCCGCCGGGCCGAGACACCGAAGGACTACTTCGCGACGCTGGATTTCTGTGATCTGGTGCCAAATCTTACGAAATGAATCAGCAAAATGCTTGATTTCAACAGCTAGTTGGCAACCGAAGAATGCCCCGTGCATAATAGTCCGGTACATTCTATGGGTTAATTATTAAATCATACGCTAGATAATAGGGCTCCCGGGAATCGAATCCCCGGGAGCCCTGTCATATCATCATTATTTCAGAATCGCAATTCCTAAGTTCAATTTCCTCGTATCATCTTCTACGGTATTGCACGGTTGCCGAACTCGCGCCTTTCATCCATTGCTCCGCTACCGCGGCATGCACCGCCGCCGCTACCGGAATTGCGGACACGTCCGGACACATCTTCGCATTGTGAAGCGGATAATCTGAGCCCACGCCGATGTGATAATAACATCCCGGATATCGGAGAAGATAGAATCCGAAATCCTCCGTGGTCATGGTCGCCTCTGGAATCGTAATGACAGCATCGTCGCCCAGGAGCTCCTTCATCGCCTTTTCCGCGATGCGAGTCTCTGTATCGTGGTTCGTCACGCCGACGTATCCATCTCGGAGGCTGACATCGCTGGTGGTCCCCGTTTCCCGATTTACGGACTCGATAATGTCCTCAATCCGAGCCTTCATGCTGTCCCGAAGGTCAAGCCCCGCGGTCCGAAGGATTCCGCTGTAATCCGCATGGTCCGAAATAATATTCCGAAGCGTCCCGGCATGAAGCGAACCAACGGTCACGACCGCACGCTCGCCATCGTATTTCCCAGTCAGCTCTTTGAGCTTCGCGCACATTCTCGCCGCCGCATACAGCGAATCCGTGCCCTTCTCCGGCTCTGCGCCGTGGCTCCCGCAACCGTGCACGGTCACGTCGAAGACGCAGGCCGAAGCATAGAAACGCCCGTACTTAATACCGACGCTCCCTGCCGGCAGGTCCGGGTTCACGTGCGCGCCGAAAATTGTTTTAACCCGAAGTTGATCCAGGATACCGGTATCCAGAATCCGCTGCGCTCCCCCGTCCCCTTCCTCGTCCGGTTGGAAGATAAAAACAACATTGCGCGTCAGCTCGCTCTTCCGACCCGCCAGCAGCTGTGCGGCACCCAGCAGCGCCGTCGTGTGCAGATCGTGGCCGCAGGCGTGCATCCTGCCCGGGATCTCGGAGGCATAGGGAACGCCCGTCTCCTCCTGCACCGGGAGCGCGTCGATGTCCGCGCGGAAAGCCACCGCATCCGCGCCGGGAACACATTCCAGATAACCGATGATGCCGGTATCGGTAACGGAATACGTCTTCAGGCCGAGGCTCTCCAGGATTTCCTGTATCCGCTCGGTGGTTCGGTGCTCCTCATTTCCCAGTTCCGGATGCCGGTGGAAATCCATATATGTCTGAAGCAATTCTGTACTGATTGATTCGGCGGAATTCAGCCAATTCTTCATATCAGTTCTCCTCTTGATTCTATTCTCATATGAATCTGTTTCTCATTTGTAAATATTCATCGGGGTAACAGAAACATTTCTGTGTGAAAATATCTCATTGCGAAGTGATTGATTCGTTATCCAGGAATTAATCGCTTCTCGCATTATCACAGAACAGCAAGACGTCCAAGACTCTTGCTGTTCCAACGCTACTTATTCAATTCATCATTATTGCGCTTCCTGCTCCCGATCCAGAATCCGGAGGAACTGTTCCAGGCGGTCCAGGCCGGTCTTCAGCTCCTCGTCGCTGTAGCAATAGGTCAACCGGATGTGGTCATCGCTGCCGAAGGCGAAGCCCGGCGTTGCCGCAAGGCCGACTTCCTGAATCATCCGGCGGCAGAAATCCCCGGATGAAATATGCCATTTCGAGATGGATGGAAAGGCGTAGAAGGCACCTTCCGGTTCGACTACAGGAAGACCCATTTCTTCAAGGCGACGGAGCATATAAGCACGACGCTTCCGGTAGGTCTCCAGGAATGGCGTCACGTCCACATCCAATGCCCGAAGGGCTGCCTGTTGGAACGGCGCCGGCGTGGAAGTCACCATGAACTGGTGCACCAGCTCCATGCGTTCCCGGATGCTCGCATCCACACAGATGTAACCCATCCGCCAGCCCGTCATGGCATAAGGCTTCGAGAAGGACTGAACTACCATCAGCTTGTCCTGAAGATCCGCATGATATTCGCCGATGCTATGGCAGGCGTCGGTATAGGTCAGTTCCTGATACACATCATCCGCGATGACGAAGATATCCCGTTCCTTGGCAACGTCCCGAACGGCTTCCAGGCTCTCCCGATTCAAGATGCATCCCGTCGGGTTGTTCGGAGAATTCAGAACGATGGCCTTGGTTCGCGGTGTAATCAGGGATTCAAGCTTCTCGCGGTCAATCTGGAAATCGTTGTCCGAGATATCCATCGGGACGAATCTGCCCCGGCAAAGTCCGGTGATTTCCTCGTAGATAACGAAAGCCGGCATCGGCACGATGACTTCATCGCCCGGATTCAGGATGCTGAAGAGTGCCAGGAATACGGCCTCTTCCGCGCCCGCGGTCACGATGATATTGTCCTGCGTGTACGATGTGCCAAGGCGCTGATTCTCCTTCTCCGCAATGCGAGCTCTTAGCGCCGGTATACCATTATTCATGATATAATGCGTCTCGTGGTTATCCAGAGAGCGTGTCACTTCGTCTCGAATTTCCTTCGGCGTATCGAAATCCGGTTCGCCGAGCGTCAGCGCAACGCAGCCCGGCGTCTGCTTCGCCAGATTCGAGAATTCGCGAATCGCACTGCGTCTTGCGCCGTAGACGGCTTCATTCAAATGCTGCTTCATCATAGTCTCTGTCCCCTGTGTCCCTATATTTGTTTCATTCCATGCATACAATTCCTCATTGCGGGATTACTCGCCCTAATCATGCCGGGGTTCGGCATTCAAGCTTGCCTGACATTCAATCTTGCAGATTCTACCCAGCGGAGCGGATTGGAATCTCCGGCAATCTTTCCGTTACAGCTTCCGCAGCATGTCCTCCAGACCGGTCTTACTGGAGGTCTTCTCATCCTTCATCTTAATGACGCGAGCCGGGCAGCCGGCAACCACCGCGTTCTCCGGCACGTCCTCGATAACAACAGCGCCCGCAGCGATAACGGCATTCTTGCCGACATGAACGCCTTCGATTACTACGGCGTTGGCTCCAATCAGTACATCATCCTCGATGATAACCGGTGTTGCGCTGGCCGGCTCAATGACACCGGCGAGAACCGCACCGGCACCGACGTGACAGTGATTGCCGACCGTCGCTCTTCCGCCCAGGATAGCGCCCATATCAATCATGGTGCCATCACCGATAACCGCACCGATGTTGATGACAGCACCCATCATGATGACGGCATTTTTACCGATGGCCACCTGATCACGGATGATTGCACCCGGTTCAATCCGCGCTTCGATATTCTTTTTATCCAGAAGCGGAACAGCGGAATTGCGGGAATCGTTCTCAATCACGTAATCCTCAATCTTGTCGGCATTCTGTTCGAGGATCACCCGGATTTCCTTCCAGTCCCCGAAGACAATCTTGTCGCCCGTGCCGAAGACCTTGGCGTCGCCGTAATCCACCGGCGCCTTCTCCTTCACGTAGACCTTGACCGGCGTCTTCTTCTCTGCTTCGCCGATATAACGGATAATTTCTTCTGCGTTCATCATAGTTCGTACCCCTTTGTTGCTTTCTGAATTATCTAATTTACTGCCTAGTAATAACTTCTTATTAATCAAATATTCTTAGCGGAATATTCTGAGCCAGAATCTGAGTCAGAAACAGATAGGAAAATTCCTCGCTAGATTCCGTCCGCTTGTTCATTTATTGGCTTATATCCATTCATTTATCGAGTCATTCATATAGAACTATAAGTCCCTCTGGCGGTTACTAATTCGCATCTGGACTGTCGGCTATCTTGTCGGCCTTCGCCGTCTTCGGCGCACGGGTTGGCAGCGGCACCTGCGCCAGCACCACCGCAACCAGGACGATGGCACATCCCAGCAGTTCCTTCGCGGAAAGCACCTCATGTAAGATTACCCATCCCGACAATGCGGCGAAAACGGACTCCAGGCTCATAATCAATGTGGCCGTGGTCGGATCCGTGTCCTTCTGTGCGACAATCTGAAGCGTATATGCCACGCCGCTGGACAGAATGCCGGCATAGCCGATGGTCACCCATGCGGACAGGATGGCATGCATGCTCGGATCTTCCATCAGGAACATCAGGGGCGTCAGCACGATGGAGGCCACGCCGAACTGGATGCAGGACATCTTGACGCCGTCCACGTTCTTCGATGTGAAATAATCAATGACGATGATATGGACGGAGAAGCAAATGGCGCAGACCAGCGTCAGCACGTCGCCCATGGATATCGTGAAGTCCTCCGTAACACAGAGGAGATAGAACCCCACAATGGCCAGGCTGGCACAGAACCAGATGATTTTCGGAATTTTCTTTCCCAGCACCACGCTCATAATCGGCACCATTATAATGTAGAGTGCCGTGATGAAGCCTGACTTACCGGCTGTCGTCATCGTAATGCCCACCTGCTGGAAGGTGGTGGCTACCGAAAGCACCAGTCCGCAGCAGATTCCGCCGATTAACGTGATGCAGTTCGGACGGATGACCGCCCAGAAGGATTGCTTTACCCGGCTCTTCGGTGCAGTACATGTGTTCTCATTCTCACTTGCCTTCGCCGATGTTGCCGCATTCGCATCAAGGTTTTGCGTGCACTGCTTCGACTCAAATTGCTCCTCTAAGTCAGACATGTTCGCCGACACGGAGTTGTTTCTACCCCGCTCCATGAACCAGATGACCGGAATCAGGAAGAAGAATGCCAGCACGTTTCGCGTCATGTTGTATGTATACGGTCCCACATAATCCATACCAGAGCTCTGCGCCACGAAAGCGCTACCCCAGATGAAGGCTACCAGGAACAATAGTAAATTGCCCTTTAGTTTCTTACTCATTCTTTCTTGTTGTTATACCCTTTCTTTCTGCATAAACTTGTTATATTTTAACATTTTTCATATTCTCTTTCAATGAATTCACATTATTCGGCCTCAAATTTAGGAATATTAACACATCCGGAAGATTGCGAAAATTAGCCTGAATTCTAATTTTTTGGTTTTTTTCTGAAAAAACAGCATTTTTTCACCGTCAATCCGCCCTGTTTTTTGTTGAAAAAACACATTTCAAGTTAATTTTTTGTTTTTCTTGACAATTTAGTTCCATCTCTTTATAATAAGCCTTGCTAACGAAATTACAAAATTTATGTTTATTATCAAATAGGAGATGAAATTTTATGAAAGAACAACAACAAGAAAGAGCGACCTGGGGAAGTCACTTCGGATTTCTGATGGCAGCCATCGGTTCCGCAGTCGGCCTGGGCAACATGTGGGGCTTTCCTTACAAAGCCGGTATGCACGGTGGTTTTGCCTTTATTCTTCTGTATCTGTTACTGGTAGTATTTGCCGGTTACATCATGGTCATGACCGAGCTGGCAGTAGGACGCCGCACCGGTCAGTCCATCTATCTGGCATATAAGGCACTCGGCAAGAAATATAAGATTGTCGGCGCCCTCGGCGTTATCTCTCCGTTCCTGATTCTGGGATTCTACTCCTATCTGGGCGGATATTGCATCAAATACATGGTTGCCAACTTCGGCGACATCTTCGGCGCAAGCTGGGGTGTTGGCGGACAGGACAGCACAACCTATTTCTCGAACCTGACCGCGGATAGCGTACAGTCCATTGGTTGGACCGTATTCTTCCTCCTCCTGACCATCGTCATCGTCAGCTTCGGTATCGAACAGGGCATTGAGAAATTCAGCAAGGTGGCTATGCCGGCACTCTTCTTCATGCTGATTATCGTTATCATCCGCAGCTTGACACTTCCGGGTGCCATGGGCGGTATTGAATTCCTGTTCAAGCCGAATTTCGAAGTGCTCAAGGGTACCGGCTGGATTAACGTACTCGCCTCCGCCGGCGGACAGATGTTCCTGTCCCTCTCCCTCGGAATGGGCATCACCGTTACCTACGGTTCCCACCTCGCAAAGGATACGGATATTGAGCAGAGCAGTATCATTATCCCGGTAGCGGACACCGCCATTGCTATTCTGGCAGGCGTTGCCATCATGCCGGCTGTATTTGCCAGCGGCCAGTCCCCAACCGGCGGCGTTGGCCTCCTGTACATGACACTGCAGACCGTATTCAACGGCATGGGTCGTCTGGGACCGATTATCGGTACCATCTTCTATGGTCTGGTTGTTATCGCAGCGCTGACCTCTTCCGTATCGATTCTGGAAGCACTGGCCGGATCCTTCATCGATGACGCGATGAACAAAGGCAAAGGCGACAAGCGTAAATTCTACTGCTGGGTTCTCGGAATCGCTTCCGGCATCATCGGCGTATTCGTTGCTTACGACGGTCTGGGCCAGAACCTCCCGGCTATGTTCGGTCAGTTCTGCTGGGTAGACGGTTTCGACCTGCTCGCCGAAGGTATCATGATGCCGCTTGGTTCACTGCTTGCTGCTATCTACTTCGGCTGGATTGACAGAGATCTCCTCCCGGAAGAAGTTCGCATCGGTTCCAAGTTCCGTACCGAGAAGTTCTACCGTTTCTGCATCCGCTGGGTTGCACCGGTATTCACCTTCTTCGTACTCTTAGGTCAGATTGACTCCTTCTTCGGACTGGGCTGGTTCAGCTAGAAACAGACGAATGCTACAGGCATTCTGTCGGAAAGAAATATTGAGTTAAAAATAAGCATCGCCGGAATTTGGTTTCCGACGATGCCTTTTTTTACAATTTATAAGAGTCAAATTGCGGTTACAGCGTCCGGCCCGTCATCTTCATGAGTACTAAGAGGACTGCCGTCACACATACGCAGGTGAGAAGCGCCACCACGCGATTCTTCTTCTCCTTCTGAATGCAGAAGGTCATCACGAAGATGGACACGAAGCAGACCACGGTAGTCAGGATGTGGTATGGGAAATTCCGGATTGCTGCCAGCAGATAGCTGATACCAAGGACGAGCTCAATGGTATTCCCCAGTCCGAGGACAATGCTACCGCCGACATTCTGCTTCTTACAGAAATAGGCGATGAATCCACCCGGCAGTGTCAGGATAATCATCGGCACCCAGTTGCGAAGGTAATACATACCCATATCCATCGTCATGTAGCCGAAGGCCACCTGCACCAGGAATACAATCGGTTGACTGATGGCAAAGAATACGAAGCATTTGAGCATCGCTTCCCAGCCGGCGTGGCAGTTCACTACCACGATGACCGCAAAGATGACCCACCACTCGTGGGAAATCGCGATATCCTGGAAGGACGTGCCGTTGAACAGCGGAATCATGTTCACCGCTGCCGTATAGACACCGGCGATGACTGCGAACAGCAGCACGACCGGCCAGCTCATGTTGGTCTCACCATATAATTTCTTTAGACGTTCCATATCGTATATCTCCTCGGATTCCTATGTGAAATGATTTCTGATTTTACCATATATGCATTGAGATTCGGACGGTGTATGCCAAAAAATTCAAAAATAATGAGCCGATTTACATCGACTCGTTCTTTCTACAGCGCCAGGCTCAGTTCGTTCTTCGCCATCGCCTCTTCATAGACCTGAATACACGAATCCGTGAAGGCTTCGATGGAATAACGGTTACGGATGCTCTTCTGCGCGCGGCTTCCCATCTGGATGCGGTAGGATCTATCGTTCTCGAGGAGCTGGAGGTCCTTGAGGAATTCCCGGTCTGTGTTGAAAACAAAGCTGTTCACGCCATTGTCCACGACCCCATCCAGGCATTCGTCCTGCAGGCAGAGGATGGGACGTCCCGATGCCATGGCCTCCATGTACGTCAGACCCTGGGTCTCGCTCTGGGACGCGCTGACGAACACGTCTCCGGCGCTATAGTAATCGGACACCTCCGCGGAGTCCACCATACCGGTGAAAATCAAGCGGTCTTCGATGTGAAGCTCTTCCGCCAGACGCTCCAGATCTTCCCGCTCCGGGCCATCGCCGACCAGCATCAGGCGCTGGCTGCGATTGCACTTCGTCAGCAGATAGAGGAGCTTCTCGATATTCTTCTCGCGAGCGAACCGGCCGACGTAGACCAGCAGGCACTCCTCCTCCTGAATGCCATATTTCGCGCGGATTTCC
>CAVGMK010000092.1:0-5113 GCA_963630135.1 Oscillospiraceae bacterium | reverse complement strand
TCCCGATGGAAGTAGATAAAGATCGTGAGGTCGCCCACCTTTGCCGGGAAGCAGAAGAAGTCCTCGCGGTTGCCGTTGAAGGTATCAATCGGATTCTCGTCGAATTTCTCGAACGGCCACTCGCGCTTGTTGGATTTCGTATACAGAATCATCGGGGTGCGGAGCATCACCGAATCGATGAACATCACCTTGCGCAGCGCATCGTAGTTGTCATCGAACACGAAGGAATCGTTGCGGTACAGCGCCAGGCTTGCGTTGGTGCCGGCCGGCTGCTGGCGGTATACTTTATTCGCGCGGCCCATCAGGGTCTGCTCCAGACGTCGGAACGTGGACAGGAGCAGCTCGTTGTGCGCTGTATCACTGCTGACGAAAGCCGTCGATTCCACGTCTCTCCGGCGGTCTGTCGTGATGGAATACCTCGCATGGTTCTTCCAATAATCGTAGATGCCCTCCACGAATTCAAGCGCCGCGTCGCGGTCGTCCATGTACGGCATGTTCACTTCCTCGGCGTCCAGCACCAGCAGCTCGCGGGCGAAACGGCACAGCATCTCCACCCCCTCCTTGTCCGTCATGTCGCGCACGGCCCAGTGATACAGGTGGCTGTCGCTGCCCTTGAGGTAGCTGACATAATGCGCCACAAAAGCCTTGAATTCCTTGGATTTGAGAAGCCCCGAGCGGCTCTCCGGATACGCCAGGTCGAAGTTGAGAATCGCCATGTCGTCCGTCAGATAAATACGTTCTTTCATAACCTTACTCCTATACATATCTTGCATCATCTATAACTGCGCCTATTGTATCACATTTAGTACGTAGTGAATATGATTTTTGGAAATTTATACAATTTATGTACAATTTCTTCCGCGATTCGACAATTTAATTGTGCATATTCCCCAATTCGGGTAAAAGCAAGGTACGCCGCGGCCCGAGGCGGCCGGCGGGGCAGGGCCGGCCGGTCGCAAGGTGCTGCCGACAAAGCGGGAGAGTTCATGAAAGCGGGGCGGCCGGCGGAGGCAGTGGCGGCCGGTCGCGAGGTGCTATAGACGAAGCGTAAGCGTTCACGAGAGGCGGAGGTGCGCCGGCCGGAACACGCAGAGGAGCCAGCGGTGTTCGCGAGGGGGATAGGGTGAGCCAGAATGGCATCAGCCGGCCGCCCCTGCCCCCTCGGAAGTTTCCGCGGAACGAAAATCGCCGGGCCCCCAGCGGGGGTCCGGCGTGTTCTTTTGGCCGAAATATAACTTGCTGTTATTTGCTCTCCTTCTTCCGCTGGAAGAATTTGACAATCTCGACACATGGGATAATCATGAATCCAAGTACCAATGCCACAGCGTATTCGCGAAGATCCACTCCGGTGAAGTCGAAGGCAGCGGCCAGGATTGGAACTTCGCAGACGATGGTCGTTGCGAAGAGGGATGCAATGGCAGCGCCAATCAGGAAGAGATTCTGCTTCTTCAGGTGGAACAGGCTCTCCCGCTGCGAGCGCATGTTGAAGCTGTGGAAGATTTCTGCCATGGACATGGTGACGAAGGCCATGGTAGTGCCGTCGGCGCTGTTGGTGATCTCCCAGACGCCGGATTCCATGTAGTGGCCGACGAAATAGGAAATCAGAATCAGAATCGTGACGATGGTTCCCTGGTAGGCGATGTCGAAGCCCATGCCGCCGGCGAAGATGCCAGCGCGGGAATCTCTTGGCTTCTTCTTCATGATATCCGGCTCGGCGGATTCCATGCTGAGTGCCAGTGCCGGGAAGCAGTCGGTAATCAGGTTAATCCACAGGAGGTGCACCGGTTTCAGAATGGTGAAGCCCAGCAGCGTCGCGAAGAAGATACTCAGCACCTCGCTCATGTTGGAGCCAATCAGGAACTGGATGGATTTCCGGATGTTGGCGTAGATGCGGCGGCCTTCTTCCACCGCATTAACGATGGTCGCGAAGTTGTCGTCCGCCAGTACCATGTCTGCCACGTTCTTGGTGACATCCGTTCCGGTGATGCCCATGCCAACGCCGATGTCCGCCGACTTGATGGACGGTGCGTCGTTGACGCCGTCGCCCGTCATTGCGGTGACGTAACCGAGCTTACGGTAGGTGTTGACGATTCTCGTCTTATGTTCCGGCTGAACGCGGGCGTAGACGCCGATGTTCAGGATTTCCTTGTCGAACTCTTCATCTGACATGTCGCTCAGCTGCGAACCGGTGATGGCAATTCGGCCGTCATCCAGAATGCCCAGCTGACGGGCGATAGCCGTTGCGGTATCCACGTGGTCACCGGTAATCATGACCGGACGGATGCCGGCGTCGCGGCATTCCTCAATCGCGCCTTTGACCTCCGGACGAATCGGGTCAATCATGCCGCAGAGACCGAGGAAGATCATATCCTTCTCGAGGTTCTCCGATGTGCATTCCGGCATGGTATCCCATCTGCGGCAGGAAGCGGCCAGCACGCGGAGTGCGTCGTCCGCCATGTCGCGGTTCGCCGAGGAGATCTCGTCTCTCAATTCCGCGGTCAATGCGACTACTTCGTTGCCCTGCAGCACGTGGGTACATCTTCCCAGGAGCACATCCGGCGCGCCCTTGGTGTATTGAACGTAATGATCCGGATCGTCCGGAATCTCGCAGATAACGGACATCATCTTCCGACCGGAATCGAAAGGCGCCTCGCCTACACGCTTGTAGGCCAGCGCATCGGTACGCTTGTCGCCGCCGTTATCCGACGCCCACTTCACCAGTGCGGCTTCGGTCGGCTCGCCAACGGCTTCGTTGTTCTCGTCCATCTCGGCATCGTTGCAAAGACCCATGGCCAGCGCCAGTTCCTTCGTCGCATCCGAATATTTCTTCACAACGGTCATCTTGTTCTGTGTCAGGGTGCCGGTTTTATCCGAGCAGATAACCTGCGCGCAGCCCAGCGTCTCGACAGCCGTCAGCTTACGGATGATGGCGCTGCGCTTCGACATGTTGGTCACGCCAATGGACAGCGCTACCGTCACAACAGCAGCGAGGCCTTCCGGAATGGCTGCCACCGCCAGGGATACAGCAATCATGAAGGAATTCAGGACGACTTCGAAGCTGAAGCTTCCCATCCGAATCAGCTGAATCGCGAATACAACAACACAGATGCCCAGTACCAGCTTGGTGAGGATGTGGGACAGCTCGCCCATCTGCTTCTGCAACGGCGTCTCGCCTTCCTCTGCCTGGGTCAGCGCTTCGGCAATCTTGCCCATCTCGGTATTCATGCCGGTCTCGGTGATTACCACGGCGCCACGGCCGAATACGACGGTACTGCCCATGTATACCATGTTCTTGCGGTCGCCCAGCGGTACCTGCTTGGCGTCCTGATCCATCACTAAGTTCAGCAGCTTGTCTACCGGAACAGATTCTCCGGTCAGTGCGGACTCCTCAATTCGAAGGCCCGCACACTCGATAATGCGGCCATCTGCCGGAACCGCGTCACCGGCTTCCAGCAGAACCACATCCCCAGGTACCAGCTCTTCACTGCGAACTGTTACTTTCTTGCCATCTCGAATAACATGAGATGTCGCGGCGGACATCTCCTTGAGCGCTTCGATTGCCTTCTCCGCCTTGCTCTCCTGATATACGCCCAGGATGGCATTGATGATTACCACCGCCAGAATGATAATGGTATCCGCGAAGCTCTCGCCCTGTGTCACGGAAAGAATCAGGCTGACGAACGCCGCTACCAGCAGGATGATAATCATCGGATCCATCATCTGCTCGACGAAGCGTCTGATCAGGCTCTTGCCCGGAGGCGCTGCCAGCTTGTTCATGCCATATTGCGCCTGTCTGGCGGCCACTTCATCCGTGGAAAGTCCCTCTTCCTCCGAAGTCTTCATCTCCGCCAGGACTTCATCAGCGGATTTCATATAGTACAGCACCTGCGCTTCTGCTTCCGCTACGGATTCCGCATTGCCGGTTGCCATGGCCTCTGCCATACATCCCGGAGCAGATGCCGGAACATCTGCCGCGACGTGTTCCGCCCCGGTTTCCGAAGCAGCGGCTGCCACAATCTCTTCCCGCTCTTTCAATCTTCTCTCTTCCATCTCTAATGTAACCTCCTATTCGACTCGTCTTAACGACTTCCAGTAGCTTGCCGGTCGATGATTTCAGGTGAATATCGAGATCTTCCACTCGTCCCTCGAACATCCTCCGTCAGAGGATAATTCTGATGGCTTTCCGGTACATTCGGATTTCATCCGGTGATTTCTCCGGGTGAATGGCGTCTGAAACGATGCCTCGAACGATGCAATTCATCGACCGAATCAAAAAGACCCACGGCAGCAACGCAAAATTGCTGCCATGAGTCTTGCAATTTAAAACAAGCCGGGTCTAAGCCGAGTTGACGACTTGCTACGCTTCCGCGTCTGCTACTCCCTCATGGGGGTCTGTTCAATTGTTCGTGTTATGTTATCACAATTCCGGTGGTCTGGCAACAACCAATGTGAAATATCCGGCATCGTCCGGAATCTCCTCCGCGCTGCGATACACCTTCTCCCCCGGCATTCCGCAGTTCTCCACTGCCCGGACGGTCATGCCGGCAGCATGAAGCTTATTTTTGACCGAATACATCTGGCGGCCGGATTTCATCAGGACACAGGTGCCCTCCTTCGGGAGCGAACCGGCATCCAGGTGGTCTTCCAGCATCTGTGCAGCGGGGAGAATCAGAATCGGTTCGCCCCATTCCCCGAGGGGGATGTTGAGACGTGCGGCCGCCGCACAGAACGACGGGACGCCGCTAACCGAGCGGGTCTCATAGCCGTCCGCTTCGAGAATCTCCTGCACGTAAGAGAAGGTGCTGTAGATGGAGGGATCCCCGAGCGTCAGAAACGCAACATCCTTCCCCTGATTTAAGATGGCCTCGATGGTCTTCGCCGCCTCCCGATGGCTTGCCGCCATGGCGTCTTGGTCTCGTGTCATCGGCATATCCAATCCGATGAGCGTCTTGTTCGCCATTTCCGGCGTGGCCTGAATGGCAATCCGGTACGCCGTCGTCTCGGCCGGCTTCTCACCCGGAACCGCGATGACGTCCGCCTCTCGGATGCGGCGAAGCGCCTTCAGCGTCAGGAGCTCGGGATCCCCCGGGCCGACGCCGATGCCATATGCGAT
>CAVGMK010000091.1:0-9342 GCA_963630135.1 Oscillospiraceae bacterium | reverse complement strand
GATGCAAAGCGCATCCGACGGAACATCTTCCGTGATGGTCGTTGCCGCTGCCACGTAGACACCCTCGCCGACATTGACCGGCGCCACCAGGTTGGAGTTGCAGCCGATGAAGCTGTCGTCCCCCACCGTGGAACGGTATTTCTTGGCACCATCGTAATTGACGAACACGACACCGCAGCCAAGGTTGACATTCCGCCCGATATCGGCATCCCCGATGTAGGTCAGATGGGAAGACTTGCTTCCGTCGCCAAAAGTAGCATTCTTCACTTCCACGAAGTCCCCGACCTTGCATTCGTTACCGATGACACTGCCCGGCCGGATGTAGGCGAACGGTCCGACGCTGGTGTTCTCCCCCACCGTGCTACTTAAGATGTAAGATGTCTGTACCTTCGTGCCGGCGCCAATCGTTGCATCCTCCAGATAAGAGGATTGACCGATATAGGCTCCCTTGCCGATAACCGTCTCCCCCTTCAGGGTCACGTTGTTGGCGATATAGGCACCTTCCTCGATGACGACTTCTTTGTCGATATAGGCATTATAGATATCCTGGAACAGTACGCCATCTTCTTCCATGCGACGGCGGTTCTCCTGTATTCTTTCACTTTCCAATGTTCGATACTCTTCGAAGTCCATTGATTCTCCCTTATTCTTCTCTGAATTCTCCTCTAGTTCTCATCTGCTCTCAGCATCTGTCCGACCTTGTATACGTCCCCGGCACCCATCGTGATGATGATGTCGTCGGAACCGATATGATTGCCGATGTGCTCCGCGATGTCGGAAAAGTCGGACATATAACAAATATTCCGAGTCGGATATTTCTCCTGCATGGCTTCAGCTAACTTCTTCGAAGAGACGTTGTAGATGTCCTTCTCCCGTGCAGCATAGATGTCCGCGAGAATCAGGTAATCCACCTGGCTAAAGGAATCCACGAAGTCATCGAAGAGCGCCTTCGTGCGGGTGTAAGTATGCGGCTGGAACACGCACCACAGCTTGTCGTGCTTCACGTTCTGCGCGGCACTCAGCGTCGCCTTAATTTCCGTCGGGTGATGCGCATAATCGTCGATGATGCGCGCGCCATTCGCGGTGTAACCCGTGAAGTCGAAACGGCGGTGGGTTCCGGTATAAGCGTGCAATGTGTCGATGATAACGTCGATATCCACACCCAGGTAACGCGCCGTCGCGAAGGCCGCCATGGAGTTGAGAACGTTGTGTTCTCCCGGCACACTCAGATGGACGTGACCAATTCTGGCACCGTCACTATACAGGTCGTATTCCGGGAATCCGTTGTCATCAAATTGAATGTTCGATGCGTAATAATCGCTGCTCTCGGTATATCCGTAGGTAATCTTGTTGTCCATTCCCTGCAGGATGTCGCGGACGAAGGGGTTGCCGTCAAAGGCGACGACCATGCCGTCTTCCGGAATCTGCTCCACGAACTGACGGAAAGATTTCTTGATATTGTTGATATTCTTGAAATAATCCAGGTGATCGGAGTCGATGTTGAGGACAACGCCGATGGTCGGACGGAGCTGCAGGAAGCTGTCCATGTACTCGCAAGCCTCGGTGACGAAATATTTGTTCTCGCCAATCTCCACGTTGCCGTGAATCTCCGATAGGTTGCCGCCCACCAGAATGGTCGGTCTGTAATTCGCATTCCGGAGAATCAGGGATGTCATGGACGTCACGGTAGTCTTCCCGTGGGTGCCGCAAATGGCAACACTGTTGTCGTAATGCTCCATAATCATGCCGAGCACTTCTGCGCGGCTGAAGCACGGAATACCGAGCTCCTTAGCCCGAATCATCTCCGGCTTCTCCGCGGAAACTGCGGCGGAATAGACGACAGCATCCACGCTATCCACGTTCTCTGCGCGGTGTTCATATATAATCTTGATGCCAATTTCTTCCAGATGACGGGTGACTTCGGTCTCGCTGATGTCTGTTCCGGAGACGATGTGTCCGTTATTCTGCAGAATTTCGGCAATAGCAGATAGTCCGATTCCGCCGATGCCGAGGCAATGAATTCTTCTGTAATTCGAAATACTCTTCAATCGATATACCTCCTGTGATTCATACAGAATCATTATAGATGATTTCAAGGGCTTTTACAAGAAAAGCGGTTCATGTTTCAATGCATCATTTTATGACCTATGGCGGCATGGAATCGAAATTATATTCGGAAGTCTCTGATTGTTCTAACTTGTTTTTAATTAAATTCGTCTCATGGCTTGAATTTAATTCAAACAACTATTATAATAATCGATATTATTTAAAAGGGCTGTTCTAAAACAAGCTGTATTTATAAGGACTGGATAAAATGGAAGTTACAGAAGTACGCATACGGAAAATATGCTGTGATGACAAGATGAAGGCCGTTGTTTCTATTACACTGGACAACGAGTTCGTTGTTCATGACATCAAGATTATCGAAGGCAGTCATGGGGAGTTCGTCGCCATGCCGAGCAAGAAGCTGGGCGAAAGCGAATACCGGGATATCGCCCATCCGCTGACATCTGCCGCACGGGAGAAAATTTGCAAGGCCATCTTCAGCGAATACCACAGAGTGCTTCAGCAGAAAGAGCAGGAAGCCCTGTACGAAGAGAGCTTGCTGAATAAGCCGGAAGAATAAGTGATTGGGAGAATGCGGAATCTTCCCACTCGCTATGAAGCTGCTTGCAGAGGGGGGAGACTTCCATGCTTCGGCAAGGAGCGATTTCCGAAGGCTCGCGTAGGCTAAGGCTTCCGCGAGTAACGACTCCGGGATTCTGACAGGAAGGTCTCGGCGATTATGACCTCCGGGATTTCGAGATGGAGGCCTCTGCGATGAAGGCCTCTGCGTTCCCGAGAGGAAGGTTCAGAGATGATGGCTTCTGTCACTCTGACGTTAAGGCTCAGCGATGAAAGCCTCTACAATTCCGACATCAAGGCTTCCGCGATGAAGGTCTCCACAATTTCGACATAAAGACTCCCGCGATGAAGCCCTCTGCCATTCCGATATCAAGGCATCTGCGATGAGAACCTCTACATTTCTGACATGAAGGCTTCAAAAGCCGGAATCGAACAGATGGATTCTGTCCGATTCCGGCTTTTTCTTTGTTTGCAGTATACTTTTCGCTTCGCACTGCGTCTTGTCTTACTTTACTACTCGTAGACGTACACCAACGTACCGGCACTAACGTAGTTATACAGCTTCTTCGCCTGGTCCGTCGGCATGTTAATGCATCCATGAGAGCCGTTAGTCTTGTAGATGCTGCCACCGAAGGTGCTTCGCCAGGAAGCATCGTGGAGGCCAATGCCGCCATTGAACGGCATCCAGTAGCTCACCTTCGACTCGTACTTACTGCCATCGTCGTTGTTTCCCTTCAGCGTGGCATTCTTCTCCTTATAATACAGGTTGAAAATCCCGCATGGCGTCGCATTCTTGCCACCGCCGGTAACCACATCCGTCCGAAGCTTCACTTTACCCTTCTCCACGTAGTAGACCTTCTGATTCGTGATACTTACCTCGACGCGCGTGGTCAGGTCCTTGTTGGTCGCCTTCAGGTACAGCGAACCGTTCCGACCTTCCTTCGCCGCTTCATAGATGGAAGTCGCCGTCTTATCCACGTCCACCGCATTCTCGATGACGTAATTGGCCAGCGTCTTCGTTCCTTCCACCGTATCCACCGTGTAGGAATATTGATTGAAATCCTTTGCGATTTTCTTCGCTACCTTCTTGGCGCCTTCCTCGCTGTACTGCGGTCCGCTCTCGGAATACAGGATGACCTTCGCCAGCTGCGTCGCCGTAACCTGCACCGTCTCACCGGAAGCGGAGCGAAGTGTCATTCCGCCCTTCAGGTACTTCTTGGCAAAAGCCAGTTCATCCTCCAGGTCTTCCGATTTCACCGTCGGCTTCAATACGTAATCCGAACTCTTGAATTCGATTGTCGTCTGCCGTGGCTTCTCTTCCCGGAGCCGGGCGATTTCCTCGGTCAATGCCGTCTCATCCAGCGTGTCGCCATAGACTTCCTTGACAATCTTCATCTTCTCGTAATTGATGTGCGCATTCTCGGTCTTGGTGCTGCCCTTGCGGTCCGGAATTTTCTTCCGGATGATTTTCGCCGATTCTTTAATACCATCCGACACCTTCAGCGCCACGGTATAATCGCCGCCGCTGCCCAGCCAGTTGCGCGGATCGACGGAAGCCAGCGCCAATCGGTACTTCAGCGGCTTCGCGATGTCAAATTGGAACTTCGTCGTCACCGTCACCGCATCGTTGTCGTCTTCCCTGAGTTCAATCTTGTTGGCTTCCTTTGTAATCTGCTTCTCCGCTTCCGCCAGCGTCATTCCGCCGACCGCAATGCCATCCACCCTCGCATCCTTCGGGAAGGTATCCGTACTGTATATGCGATAAGCACCTGCGCCGCCCAGCAGAAGGACAACCGCAAGTACGCCAATGGCAATCTTGCCCTTCTTATTCAGTTCCCGCTTGCTCTTCTCATTCTGAGCTGCATTCCGTTCACTTCTCATCTCTATAGACCCATTCTGTTAAAAATAAATTTCTTTCCTATCCACCGAGCCGGCTCTAGTTGATGCCGTTCGGCTGACCGGCATTCTGATTGATTTCAAGGGAGCGCAATGTCAGATACAATTCCGCATCCGATGCATATACGTACGGATTTACATAGAAAAGGTTCAGGATTCCAAACGTGCATGCGCCGAGAATATACCAGCCGATAAAGGATAAATCGTAAATGAATGCATCCCATTTATTTCCATTCATCATTTTCTTCGATTCCGCCAGCACTTCGCTCGGACTCAATTCCGGTCTTTCGCTCAGAATATATGGAACCATACGATACTGATAATGCATCACCAGACCTGGAATAATCAGCAGTAACATTCCCACACATACATACAAAGTGACCATAAATTGCGCGATAACATTGTTCTGATAATTGTGCTTGAAGCCATATGCCATCTCGCCCATTTCCGCTGGCTGAAGCTGGTTGAGTAAGAAGAAGCGGCGGCAGCCAATCTCCAGAACATTGAATACAAAAATCACCAGAAGCATACCAACAACAGCTACAATACCAATAAATGTCCAGGAAATATTCTGGGTGACGAATTCTCCTTCTGATCCATTCACATTAATATTGGTGGATACCACACTGCCCATCAGCAGAGAAAGTACCAGTGCTACCAGCACGCACGGCCAATAGTTCCTCTTAAATCCGATCTTTCCCTTTGCTTTCACTTCTACTCGAGTCCACATAAATATATTCTCCTTTCATATTTCAGAGTATACTCTTTGTGCTATAGCGATTCTAATGAGAACTTATTTCAGATTCTCCGGATTCAGGCACTTCAGCTCGTCAATAACGAACAGTCCATCCTTCCGAATCAATCGGTCGTCGAACCAGATCTCACCGCCGCCGTAATCTTCCCGCTGAATCAATACCAGATCCCAGTGCACGGCGGATTTGTTGCCGTTCGGCGCATCCTCATAACACATGCCCGGCGTCAAATGAATGCTGCCGCAGATTTTCTCATCGAACAGCGTCTCCTTCATCGGATGAATCACATACGGATTCACGCCGATGGCGAATTCGCCGAAGTAACGGGCGCCTTCATCCGTATCGAGAATCTGGTTGATTCGCTCGGTGTTGTTCGCCGTGGCGGAGGTGATTTTACCCTCTTGAATCTCAAAATGAATGTTCTCGAAGGTGAAGCCCTTCTCTTCGGAAGGGGTGTTGTAGGTGATGTAACCGTTCATGGATTCTCTGACCGGTGCGGTGTATACCTCGCCATCCGGAATGTTGCAGTGACCGGCGCACTTGATGGCCGGAATTCCCCGGATGGAGAACGTGAGATCCGTGCCCGGTGCCAGAAGGTGCACGCGGTCGGTCTCGTTCATCAGCTTCTGAAGCGCATCCATCGCGCGGTCCATCTTCGAATAATCCAGCGTGCTCACATTATAATAGAAGTCTTCGAAGGCTTCCTGGCTCAGGTTCATGCGCTGCGCCATGGCCGGGGTCGGGTAGCGAAGAATGACCCATTTGGTGTGGTCCACGCGTTCGTTGAGACTCGGCGAACGAAGCTCATCGTACAGGTTGTACTTGTCCGCCGGGACATCGCTGTACTCTGCGGCATTGGCTGCTGCGCGGATACCAATATAGGCGTCCATCTGCTTCATCAGATAGAGTTCTGCGTCGTCCTGGATACGGAGCTGCTCTTCCGTGCAGTTCATCATCATTTCCCGCGTCACAATCGGATGGTCGCATTGCACAAAGGGCAGGCCGCCCTTCTTATAGATTTCCCGGACAATCTCCTTCACCAGCTGGACGCACTCTTCGCCGGTGTAATCCACCAGAACCTTCTCGCCCGGTTCAACATGGGTGGAATAATTCACCAGCATCTTCGCCAGCTGGACATCTCTTGGATCTGTCATGATTATTCTCCTTCTATTCGAATACAATCTTCTACAATTTTCCAATAACTTTGTTATTATACCATACTTCGCACGCTTTTCACCGTCCTGCCAAGAGATTGTGAAATCTTTAGATTTTCTTAATATAATAAAACAGACTGCAGGGGCGCAGTCTGTTTCGTAAAAAGGGTATTGGGACTAGAGATTAAAGAGATTATAAGGATAACCTCTGTCATTATTATAGCAATTAAGTTGCAAAAATCAAGCAGTTCTGTAAAAAAATTTCGCTAATTTAGAATTGTTTTCGTCGTCCCCTACTAGCCGAAACTCACACATGGCTCATCCCTATACATTGAAGAGGAAGTGGATGACATCGCCGTCCTGCACCACGTATTCCTTGCCCTCCGAGCGAATCAGGCCCTTCTCTCTCGCCTTTCCAAGGTTACCGCCGCATTCCACCAGCTGCTCATAGGTGATGGTCTCCGCGCGGATGAATCCTTTCTCGAAATCCGAGTGAATCTTTCCTGCCGCCTGCGGCGCCTTGGTTCCCCGCTTAATTGTCCAGGCGCGAACCTCCGGCTCGCCGGCCGTCAGATAGGAAATGAGATCCAGAAGCGAATAAGAAGCCTTCACCAGCTTATCCAGACCGGACTCCTCGATGCCCAGATCCTCCAGGAACGCATCGCGCTCGTCATCCTCCAGCTCGGCCATCTCGGCCTCAATCTCCGCACAAATCTGCACACAGCCCGCACCTTCGGAAGCCGCCAGCTCCGCTACCTGCTTCACATACGGATTATCCTCGTTCGCTATCTCGTCCTCGGAAACGTTGGCCACGTAGATAATTGGTTTTGCCGTCAACAGGTCGATGGCATCCAGCACCTCATGGTCATCCTCGTCCATCTCCATGGCGCGGATGTTCTTGCCGCTCTCCAGCCAGGCCTTCGCCTTCTCCAGAATCTCCAGCTGCGGCGCCAGCTTGCGGTCGGCCTTCATGTTCTTGGTCGTCTTCGTAATCGCGCGCTCGAGCACCTCAAGATCCGCAAAAATCAGCTCCATATTGATGGTCTCAATATCATCCATCGGGTCGATATGCCCGTTCACGTGGACGATGTTGTCATTCTCGAAACAGCGCACCACATGCACAATCGCCGAGACCTCGCGGATATGCCCCAGGAACTTGTTGCCCAGGCCCTCGCCCTTCGATGCGCCCTTCACCAGACCAGCGATATCGCAGAATTCAATCGTCGTGTAGATGGTCTTCTTCGAGTTGTAGATCTCATGCAGCACCTGCAGCCGCTTGTCTGGCACGGTAACCACACCGATATTCGGCTCGATGGTGCAGAACGGATAGTTCGCCGCTTCCGCGCCGGCCTTGGTAATGGCATTGAAAAGTGTACTTTTACCCACGTTCGGGAGTCCAACGATTCCTAATTTCATCTTATTATGTATCTCCTGTTATTTGCTAAAAATAAATTCTTCTATTCGAACATTTCCAAGTATACCACAAAATGCACGTAATGCATAATGGAAAGGCGGCGTCTGCCTTAGTTCCATTCTTCCGTTAAGAGAAAATCGCGGATATTCCGGTGCTTGATTTCGTTTCGGCTCATATCGAACTCATCAAGAGAAACATCGTACTTCGGGAAGTTGTCTCGAATGTTATCACACGCGCCAAATTCATAATGTACATTCCTTCAAGCTATTTCGAATTGGTACCACCGAATTCCCGTTTCCGCAGATAGAAGTAGAGCAACAGACACAGGGCAAAGGCCACCGCGCTTAGCACCATGGCCTGGCGGAACGGACCAATCATCAGGCTGTCCGTCCGGAGGGATTCCACGAAGAAACGCTCCACGGAATAGAGAATGCCGTAGAGGCAGGCAATCTGACCCTGGAATTTCCGGTGCGTATTGTCCAGATGAATCAGTAGCAGGAAGATGAAGACACACCAGATGGATTCATACAGGAAAGTCGGATGGACCTTCTGCCCATTCACCAGGATGCCCCACGGCAAATCCGTCGCCCGGCCGTAGGCCTCATTGTTGAAGAAGTTGCCCCAGCGGCCGATTCCCTGTGCCAACGCTACCGTTGGAAGAATCAAATCGGCCATGTTCAGAAAAGCGATTTTCTTGTGCCGGCAGACCAGGTAGGCAGTAAGGATGCCGAAAATCAGGCCGCCGTGAATGGCAAGGCCGCCACCCCGGATATTGAAAGCCTCCAGCGGCTGATACCGGTAGAGGGAATTCCAGGAAAATAGGACATAGTAAATCCGGGCGCCAATTATTCCCACCGGAAGTGTGATAATAACCAGATCCAGCACGTCTTCCTGCTGAATCTGATGCTTGGGTGCACGGTAATACGAGATTATCGTCGCCAGCAATGCGCCGGCAGCAATCAGAATGCCGTACCAGCGAATTTCGAATCCGCCCAGTGTGAACGCAATGGGTCCCGGAGATTGAAGCATGGTGTTTCCTTTCTATTTCTGTAAGGCCGGATCTATAAGGCCGGAGAGGCCGAAGTTTCCGGTCATAAAATTTCTTCCATGAATATTTCGTCATTCAGTATATCACAGCGCTCTTCGTCAACCAAGACAAAGAGAGACGTGAGTTTCCAGCGATGACGACGAGTCGTCAGCAAATTCAGGGCGAGCTTCGAAGGAATGGAACAAATCCCAAATCTCCGGTACGAGCCTCGGATGCAAGCGATGAACCGCCTGAAGTCGCCGGCGTGCTTCTCACTATTGCGGCGATGAACCAAGGCCAAGGGAGACACAGTCCAAAAAATGGCACGAAAAAAGAAGCGATTTCTCGCTTCTTCCCTTCGTAGTGGAGGCGACACCCAGATTCGAACTGGGGATGAGGGTTTTGCAGACCCGAGCCTTACCACTTGGCTATGTCGCCGAATTGGCTAGGGTAGCAGGATTCGAACCTGCGCAT
>CAVGMK010000090.1:0-5451 GCA_963630135.1 Oscillospiraceae bacterium | reverse complement strand
CGGGTATAGTCGACGTCTCTGAATCGCCTCGGCAATATCATCGTCCGTGACCGGCTGGCCCTCCAGGACCTTCTCGGTGAGCTCCGGCACGGCCAGCGTCAGGTCGTCCAGGAACTCGTCTGTCTTCCGGTTCCGGCTGAAATCCACGAAGCCCTCGCCGAAGGCGTCCGTCAGCTCACCGAGGATAGCAGCGCGCTCGCGGACCGCCAGGTCCATCTTGTTGATGAAGACCATGACCGGAATATGCCGCTGCTGGAGGAGGCGCCAGAGCGTCTCGGTGTGGCTCTGGATGCCGTCCGGCGCGGAGATGATCAGCAGGCCAAGGTCGATGACAGAGAGGACGCGCTCCATCTCCGCGGAGAAATCCACGTGGCCCGGCGTGTCCAGGAACGTGACGTCTGTGTCGCCGGCGCGAAAGCGCGCCTGCTTGGAGAAGACGGTGATGCCTCGGTTCCGCTCCACGGTATTGCCGTCCAGATAGGAATCGCCATGGTCCACGCGGCCCAGTTTCCGTATTTCGCCGGATTGGTAGAGTAGACCTTCCGACAATGTGGTTTTACCCGCATCTACGTGCGCCAAGATGCCCATGGTCAATTTCTTCATGAATACGTTCCTTTCGCCATTCCTTTCTCGAAATGTATAATGCTATAATAACATGGAGAGCGGGAATTCATGTAAAGTTTTTGTTATATTTACGGAAAACCGTCCAGAAAATGCGGATTTCTCGGGCTTTACGCGGATTTTACATTTCTTTGATATTGTATTTTACACGAAATAACTATGATTAGCGTATAGATTAGAGAAGAAGAAAGGATAGGAGGATTCGGTATGATATATTGTGTAGAAGATGATCAGAGCATTCGGGACTTGATGCTGTATACACTGAATTCTGCCGGTTTTGTGGCAAGCGGTTTCCCGGACAGCAAGCCATTCTGGGAGGCGATGCGTCAGGAGACGCCGGAGCTGATTATGCTGGACATCATGCTTCCGGGCGAAGATGGAATCTCCATTCTCAAGGAGCTGAAGGCTTCCCCAATCACAGCGAACATTCCGGTCATTATGGCCACCGCAAAGGATTCAGAATACGATAAAGTAATTGGCTTGGACTTAGGCGCCGATGACTATCTGGCGAAGCCATTCGGCATGATGGAGATGATCTCCCGAATCAAGGCCGTCCTTCGGAGAAGCACCCCGAAGGATTCCAATGCCATCCTGATGCGCGGCGGCATTACCATGAATACGGTGAAACACCAGGTGTCCGTGGACAACCGTCCGGTCACCCTGACACTCAAAGAATATGAACTGCTTCGGACCTTCATGGAGAATGTAGGCAAAGCGTTCTCCCGGGAACAGCTGCTGTCTTCCATCTGGGGCATCGATTTCGTAGGCGAGACCCGCACCGTCGATGTCCACATCGGCACACTCCGGACGAAGCTGGGACGCTGCGGTTCCCTGATTACCACGGTTCGAGGCGTTGGATACAGAATGGAGGAAAGCAATGAGTAAGAGAATTTTCCGTTCCATCTGGATGGTCTCCATCGGCGTGCTGGCAGCCTCGCTGCTCGTCATCCTGGCCGCCATGTACGACTACGTGGACTCCACGCAGCAGGAACAACTGGTAGACGAAACCCACCTCGCCGCCAAAGGCGTTGCCCTGAGCGGCATGGACTATTTCAAGAATCTGGACACCGACAATTACCGTATCACCTGGATTGACAAGAACGGCAAGGTCCTCTACGACAATCAGGCGGACGCCAGCACCATGGAGAACCACAGCGACCGGGAGGAAATCCAGGAAGCCATGAAGAGTGGTTTCGGCGAGAGTTCCCGTTATTCGAACACTTTGTCGGTAAAACAACTGTACGCGGCCGAACGCCTTTCCGACAAATCCGTCATTCGTGTCTCCATCGATCAGAAACCGGCATGGATTGTGCTCCTGGGCATCTCTCCATCCATCCTCTTCGTAGGCATCTTCGCCGTGCTGATCTCGATGTGGCTGGCCTCTAGGCTCTCCTGGAAGATTGTCGAGCCAATCAACAACCTCAACCTGGATGAAGCCATCCAGCACGTGAATGAGGACGACTTCAAGGAAATCGCTCCGCTGATTCGCCGCATGACGCAGCAGCAGGAGCAGCTCAAGAAGGACCGGGACGAAATCGCCAAGACGGCACAGATTCGTCAGGAGTTCACCGCCAATGTATCGCACGAACTGAAGACACCGCTTCACGCTATCTCCGGCTACGCCGAGCTGATGGAGAACGGTATCGTCAAGGAGGAAGACATCCCATCCTTTGCCGGAAAAATCCGCGCCGAGGCGCTCCGGATGGCCAAGCTGGTGGAGGATACCATCGGCCTCAGCAAGCTGGACAGCGGCGCTACCGATATGGAATGGGAGAACGCGGACCTCTACGAGATCGCCCGCAACGCCGTCTCGAGCCTCGAGCTGACCGCCGATGAAGCCGGCGTATCGCTGGCGCTGCAGGGCGAGTCCTGCCCAATCTACGGCATCCCGTCCACCCTGTACAGCATCATCTACAACCTGTGTGAGAACGGCATCAAGTACAACCGTTCCGGCGGATATGTCAATGTGAACCTGGAGAATCAGGGCGCAAATATCATTCTGACCGTTGCAGATTCCGGCGTGGGCATACCGAAAGAAGAGCAGAGCCGCATCTTCGAACGCTTCTACCGCGTCGACAAGAGCCACTCCAAAGAAGTGGGCGGCACCGGCCTTGGCCTCTCCATCGTCAAGCACGCACTGCTCATCCACCACGCAACCGTGGCTATCGACAGCGAGCCGAACAAAGGAAGCACGTTCGTGGTAACGCTTCCGAGAAATGGCCAGGCGGAGCAGACGGAAGAGAAATAGAAATCCGCTAGCACCATTGCACCGGTCCCGGATATCTGAGGCAATCGGATGAGCAATTGGGAAATCTGAAGGAGTCAGACAAGCAAGTCAGTAGGAAGCCTGCTTGGAACCAAGAAGTATAAAAAATATATAATAGAGAACACTGCTACGAGAAGAGGGAGACGAATTCAACGCCTCCCTCTTCTTATTTCAATTTCGCTATTTTGCGGGGCCGGCTACTCATTTACTGTCGGCTATTATGCTATATTAGCCTGATATACAAGCTCTGATTCCCGTACGAACCCCCGCTTCATCTGTGCACCGGAGCCTCCAGCAAGCCATTCACCATCCGCTAGCTGCCAGGCGATTCGCACGGCGTGAGAACGCCGCCGTTACAGCATCCGCTTCCGCTTGAGGATGGCGAAAAGGCCGAGGCACACCGCAATGACGATGCCACTGATGATGGCGAAGCCATGCGGCGTATCCGCGAAAGGCATGTATTTCGGCAGTACGTTCATGCCGTACATACCGGAGATAACAGTCGGGATAGCCAGAATCAGGGTGATGGACGTCAGGATTTTCATGACGTTATTTAGTCGGTTATCGAAGATGGTAGACATCATCTGGCGCGTGCCGTCGACGATGCTTCGGTAGATATCCGTCATCTCGACGGCCTGCTGATTCTCCACAATCGCGTCGTCCAAGAGCTCTGTATCTTCCGGGAACCGCTCGAGCCGCGAATAACGCGTCAGTCGGTCGAGCACGTTGCCGTTCTCGCGGATGGATGTCGCGAAGTAGACCAGCGTCGATTCCAGTTCATGCAGGCTGAACAAATCCTCTTCTTCGACATCCACACGCACCTTCTCCTCGATTTCCTGCCGCTTGTGGTCGATAGCGTACAGTGCCTTCTGATAGAGCAGTGCGCACTCCAGTAGAATCTGGTATACGAAGCGCAGCTTCTTCCGGGTGGAGAAATCCACAATCCGGTTCCGCTCGAAGTTCCGGAGGACGAAGGTTTCTTCCGAACAGATGGTTGCGATGGCATTCTTCGTGATGATGATGCCCAGCGGTATGGTGACGTAGGCACGCACGCCGTTCCGGTATTCCTCGGACGGAATGTCAATCACAATCAAAGTGTACTCCTCCGGCAGCTCGATACGCGTCTTTTCCTCCAGGTCAATGGCGGCCATCAAGTCGTCCACTTCAACACCCATCTTCTCCGCAATCAGTTCCGCCTCCTCCATGGACGGATTGGTCAGCTTAATCCAGCAATCGTGGCAGCTGTCCGCAATCTGGCGGGTCTTGTTATTCTGTGTGTAGAAGTATTGAATCATCTCCTATCCCCCTTTCGCGGTAGCCGGATGTCATCCGGATAATACGCCCGGAAAGCCGTCGGTAGCGAATATTTCTCCCGAAGCTCTTCTTCGGTAGCCAGGAACGGCTCGCCGGCACCCTGGCGCTGTCCCGGCGTCAGCGGTACTGCCTCGATTTCGTATCCCTGTAAGTGCCATTCCACGTGGGTAAAAACCCGTTGGTTCGCCAGCAACTTCCGAACCCGCAGCGGCTTGTATCCCAATCGTCGGCAGAAATCCTTCGCCTCCGACTCCGTGAGCCAGCCCGGTTCATTCGGCAGTTCGTACAGGTTGGCGAGCAGTCCCTCTGCAGGTCTCTGGCGGATCAGCACCTTGCCGTCCACAACAATGCGAAGCATCGTCTTCTTCTCCCGCTTCCGCATCCGCTTCTCTTCTTTGATTGGTATCTCCTTCTCCCGGCCGATTCGATGTGCCTCGCAGAAGCGCTGCCATGGGCAGGATTCACAGAGCGGCATGCCGTTCGGCAGGCAGATGGTAGCACCCAGGTCCATAAGTGCCTGATTCATATCCCCCGGACGCTCTTGCGGCAGCATCTCCTCGTAGTATTGATGGGCCACCTTCTTCGTCCGAGCGCTTCGGATATTCTCTTCATAAGCGGTCATCCGCGCGAACACCCGCAGCAAATTGCCATCCACAGAAGGTGCCGGGTATTGAAAGGCAATGGAGCTGATGGCCGCCGCCACATACTCGCCGATGCCGCTCAGCTGCTGAAGCTCCTCCGGGGTTCCCGGGATCTCCCCGCCGAATTCCGTCATCACCTGTTTCGCCGCCTTATGCATGTTCCGGATTCGGCTGTAGTAGCCGAGTCCCTGCCAGAGCTTGAGAAGCCGGTCTTCATCGGCGTTCGCCAGTGCCGCCACATCCGGGAGTTCCTTCAGGAAGCGGTTGTAATAATCGATGACCGTATCCACTCTTGTCTGCTGGAGCATGACTTCCGAGAGCCACACGTGATACGGCGTCGGATCCTCCCGCCACGGAAGAATCCGGCGTTCCTTATCATACCACGCAAGCAAAATGGCAGAGAGACTCTCTCCGCCACTTGCTGTATCTGCGTTCATTGTATTTACAATCATTGTATCCATGTTCGCTATATCTACGTTCATCGCATCTATGTTCGTTGTATCTGTGTTCGTCGTTCCTGCATTGTTCCCGGGCGAGGTGGCTTCCGGCGTCCCCGCCAGCGGATGCAGAACCCGAAGGGATGGGGAGTCGGAAGTCTGGGCCGGATTC
>CAVGMK010000089.1:0-2738 GCA_963630135.1 Oscillospiraceae bacterium | reverse complement strand
AGTAGCGAAGCAATAGAGAAATACAATAGAGATTGAATCGTAAGAAGGCGAACGGAAAGAGAACGGGAGGAGAATAGCATGAAGGTTGCAGTAATCGGCGGTGGCGGAAGAGAGCATGCCATCATCAAATCGCTGAAGAAATGCCAGGAGGTGACGGCACTGTATGCGCTGCCAGGGAATGGCGGCATTGCAGAGGATGCGGAATGCGTCGCTATCGGGGCGAAAGAGCTGGACAAGATTACCACGTGGTGCACGGAGAATCAGATGGATTACGTAGTGGTTGCGCCGGATGATCCGCTGGTGCTGGGACTGGTGGATATGCTGAATGAGCAGGGAATTCCTTGCTTCGGTCCGACGAAGGCAGCGGCCATCATCGAGGGAAGCAAGGCGTTCTCCAAAGACCTGATGAAGAAATACCACATTCCGACGGCGGAATATGAGATTTTTAGCGACATGAATGCGGCGCTGGATTACGTGCAGACCTGCAGGATTCCGGTGGTTATCAAGGCCGACGGACTGGCGCTTGGCAAGGGCGTTATCATCGCGGAGACGCGGGAGGATGCGGTAGCCGGCATTCATGAAATCATGGAAGAGCGGAAGTTCGGAGCCAGCGGCGATACCGTGGTCATTGAGGAGTTCCTGGAAGGGCCGGAAGTAAGCGTACTTTCTTTTACCGACGGTAAGACCGTCCGCCCGATGGTATCCTCCATGGATCACAAGCGTGCGCTGGACGGTGACAAGGGTCTGAACACCGGCGGCATGGGCACCATCGCACCGAACCCGTATTACACGGAGACCGTTGCGGCGGAGTGCATGGAGAAAATCTTCCTTCCGACCATTCAGGCGATGAATGAAGAAGGCAGAACCTTCCGGGGATGCCTCTACTTCGGACTGATGATTACGAAGGACGGCCCGAAGGTCATCGAATACAATTCCCGCTTCGGCGATCCGGAGACGCAGGTGGTACTGCCTCTCCTGGAGGGCAACCTGTTCCAGATTATGAAGGCAACCACTGACGGCACCCTCTCGGATATCGAATTCCACTTCGCAGACAGATGTGCCTGCTGCGTTGTTGCCGCATCCGCGGGATATCCGGTATCCTACGAGAAGGGCTTCGAGATTACGCTTCCGGAGCAGCACGACAACATCTTCGTGGCCGGCAGCAAGCTGCAGGACGGCAAGCAGGTGACGTCGGGCGGCCGCGTACTGGGCGTGACCGAAGTGGCTGACACGCTGCAGGAAGCGGTGGACAAGGCTTATGACACGATGAAGACCGTGCATTTCGACAATATGTATTACAGAAACGATATCGGCGCGAAGGCGCTTCAGGTGAAATAGGAGGGAAGAATGGTCAGAGTACTATATGTAGAGAAACGGGAAGCTTTCGCCGGCAGAGGGAAAGACCTTCTTCATGAGTTCCGGAATGTGCTCATGATTCCCGGCGTGAAGCGCGTTCGGGTGATTAACCGTTATTTCGTGGAAGACCTGTCGGATGAAGCTTATGGGATGGCGAAGGAATGCATCTTCTCCGAGCCTCCAACGGATGATGTCTGCGAGGAGATGGACTTCGGGGATGCAACCGTCATCGCCGTGGAATATCTTCCGGGACAGTTCGATCAGAGAGCGAATTCTGCCGAGGAATGCCTCCGCTTCATCGCGCACGATGAGACACCGACGGTTCGCTCAGCCATCATCTATGTCATTGACGGAAGCCTCGAAGCGGATGAAATCACCAAGATTAAGGACTTCCTGATCAACCCGGTAGAATCCCGGGAAGCATCGCTGGAAGTACCTTTCACGCTGAAAACCACCTATCCGGAACCGGACCCGGTAGCCGTGCTGGATGGTTTCACCGATAAGAGCGATGAAGAGCTGGAAGAGTTCCTGAAGGCTTACGGTCTCGCCATGGATCTGCCGGATCTCCAGATGGTTCGCGATTACTTCAAGGGGGAGGATCGCAATCCAACCGTAGCAGAAATCCGCGTGATTGATACCTATTGGTCTGATCACTGCAGACATACCACCTTCAACACGACACTAAGTAACGTGAAGTTCCAGGACCGCACGGTCGCCGACACGTTCCGCGAGTACATGGAGACCCGCGAGCAGCTTGGCGTGACCAAGCCGATGACGCTGATGAACGTCGCTACCATCGCCGTGAAGGCACTCAAGAAGGATGGCCGCCTCACGAATGTGGTAGAATCCGAAGAAATTAACGCATGCACCGTTGATTTCAAGGCTGAGATCGACGGGGAAGAGCAGGATTGGGTACTCCTCTTCAAGAATGAGACTCATAACCACCCGACCGAAATCGAGCCGTTCGGTGGTGCCGCTACCTGTATCGGTGGTGCCATCCGTGACCCGCTGTCGGGCAGAAGCTATGTCTATGCCGCCATGCGCGTCACCGGCGCCGGCAATCCGCTGACACCGGCCGCCGACACCGTGAAGGGTAAGTTGCCACAGCGTAAGATTGTCACCACGGCAGCCAACGGCTACAGCTCGTATGGTAACCAGATTGGCCTCACCACCGGCCTGGTGGATGAAATCTACCATCCGGGTTATGTGGCCAAGAGAATGGAGGTCGGTGCCGTTGTGGGTGCCGCTCCGGCAGAGAATATTCGAAGAGAAAGACCGGTAGCCGGCGACCAGATTATTCTGCTCGGCGGACGGACCGGCCGTGACGGTATCGGCGGAGCCACCGGTTCCTCGAAGTCTCACAGCGAGGAATCGCTGGAGAA
>CAVGMK010000088.1:0-3454 GCA_963630135.1 Oscillospiraceae bacterium | reverse complement strand
ATACGGCACACCGCCCACCGGCGTGGTTACCGCGATTCGCTTATTCCAGGCTCTGGCGACTCTCACCAGCTCGTCTGCGTCGGCCAAAAATAGAATCGGAATATCAAATACCATTCCGGCCGTTGCACGGAGCACTTTCGGCGAATAGATATCGGCGGTTCCCTTGAGTGCGATCACGGCTTCATAACCGGCTGCTACCGCCGTCCGAATGATGGTTCCGATGTTGCCGGGATCCTGAAGACGGTCAAGCACCACGCAGTTCGCGCCGGGCGAGAGGAAATTCTCCTCTTCCGCTTCCGAATATTCCGGCCGGTTCACGATAGCCATCATCTCAATGCCATTCTGTGCATCCGTTAGCTTCTCGAAGAGATGGTGGTCTACCACTTCCACGCGGGTTCCCTGCATCCGAATCGTCTCCAACACATCCTCTGTCAAGAAGCTTCCCACTTCCGGAGCACCATCCGCGGACATCATTTCCGCGCAGGTATCCGAAATCAGAAGCGCATCCATCGGGATGCCCTTCTGAATGGCTTCCTGTATCAGATTGCTTCCCTCGATGATGAACTGTCCGGAAGAATCCCGATGCTTCTTCTGATGAAGCTTCCGCATCCGCTTCAGTAGCGGATTCTGGTCGGAACATATGACTCTGTTCATTTCCGTCTTCACGTCTATCTCTTATTGACGAAGGAAGTCCGGAACATCAAAGTTGGTGGAAGAAGAATTGCTCTTCTGATTGATTAAATCGCTGAGACTAATCTCATAAGCATCCAGACCATCCGGTGTTACCGTGGTTGCTCTGGTTCCTCTGCTATTAATCTTCGGGATATCATCCGCAATCGGTCCGGAAATACCTTCCGACTGGAAATCGGTAGCAATCAGGGTAACGCTGACCTTGTCGTTCATCTCCTCGGAGATAGCGGCACCGAAGATGATATTCGCATCCGGATCGGCCTCTCCCTGAATCTTCTCGGCAATGCTGCTGACCTGAAGGATTTCCATATCCAGTCCACCGGAGATGTACAGCAGGATGGATTTCGCTCCATCCACCGAGGTCTCCAGCAGCGGGCTCTCGATTGCATTGCGAACCGCTTCTTCAATCTTGTTGTCGCCGGAACCAACGCCAACGCCCATGTGAGCCACGCCTCTGCCTTCCATAATGGTTCTGACATCGGCAAAGTCGACATTGACATATCCTTCCTTCGAAATCAGGTCGGAAATTCCCTGTACGCCCTGTCTCAGCACATCGTCTGCCATGGCAAACGCGTCCATGAAGGATGTGGTCTTCTCGCTGGAGTCCAGAAGACGATCATTTGGAATAACAACCAGAGAATCGACGAAATTCGTCAGATATTCGATTCCCTTCTGTGCTCTGTTCCAGCGCATCTTGCCCTCGAACGAGAACGGCTTGGTTACTACTGCTACGGTCAGTGCGCCGCAATCCATTGCGGCCTTCGCGATAACCGGTGCAGCACCCGTTCCGGTGCCACCGCCCATTCCGGCGGTAATGAAAACCATATCTGCATCCTGCAGATAATTGGTGATTTCTTCCAAAGTCTCTTCGGCTGCCTGCTGGCCAACCTGCGGATTCGCACCGGCGCCTCTGCCTCCGGTGACCTTCTCTCCGATCTGAATTTTGACTTCTGCCTTGCACTTAGCCAGAGCCTGTCTATCTGTATTGACGGCAATGAAAGTGACGCCGCTAACGTCCGTGTCAACCATTCGGTTCAGTGCATTGCAACCACCGCCACCGACGCCGACAACCTTGATTATCGCCGCTCTGTCCTGATCCGACACAAAGTCAGAAACAAATTCCATCATAAAGCCCCTCCTATATGTTATATATAATTCACTATACCACAACGTCTACTTAAATGCACACAATTTCTTGTGTTTTTTCCCTTGAAACCACACAATTTACAAGCTTTGGCCGCCCTTTGGCCCCTCGGAAGTGTACATTCGGAAAATCTACTTATTTTTGCCCTATAATTTATTCCTATATATTCTTACACTTTCGGTTCGAAAGAAGCATATCCGTCTTCCGTGAACGTGATGGTGCCTCTCTTGATCCCTTTGTCGAACAGCGTTTCCAGAATTTTCTGCAGCCGTTCTTTCTCCATCGAGCTGATGAGCGTCTCCGCATCACCTTTGCATACCAGCGCATCGTATACATACGCCTTGATTGTCTTCTTGGTGAAGACGATCTTCTTAAAGTACAAATCACCTTCTTTCATCGCTTTGAGTATATCGAGTGCTTCCTGGAGTCGCTCTTCGTTGTCGACTTCGATGTTCTCCCCCAGGTTCATCTTCTTCAGCTTGATTCCGGTCAGAATCGTCACCTTCGGTTTCGTCGAGGACCGCCGTAGTAGGAGCCCGTCCTCATCGATAATCAGGTATTCCTTGTTATATACCAGCGCCGCCATCTGCTCCCGTTCCTTGACCTTGATGACCAGCGTGCCCGGGACTTTCTTGGAGACCTTTGCCGACTGAATGTATGGGCTGCTCTCCAGGTAGTTGATAATCTCGCGGCTGCCGGAGTGGAAGAAGAGGTTCTTCCCGGTGCTGGCGTGCGCCATGTTGATGATCTCTTCGTCGGTGAAATAGGAATTTCCTTCCACCTTCAGGGTGTCGATGGTGAACACGCTGGTGCTCATGAAGAAGAGGAGCGCCACCGCTACCGCAATGGTGATACATGCCAGCTTGAACGGACTCGGACGATTCCGCTTCTTCTTCCGTCTTTCAATGTTCCTCGTAATCTGTTCTTCGAGTTCCGGCGGAAGTTCCTGGGATCCGACGTTCTCGTACTGATCCGGGAGTCCTGTTGAAGCCGGTTCCGCATCCGCTTTCTTCTTCGGCAGGAACCCAAGAAGTCCTTTCGTGCTGGCGCCATCGGTGCCGGTGTTGATGCTCTGCGAATTCTCTTCCGAAGCATTCACTGCGGCAATCTCCGCATCCATGTACGATGTATCTGGCGAGAGCCCCTTCGAGCTCTTCGATGCCTTCGCCGAAGATTTCCCGGTGCTGGCAGCCAGGCCTCTTGCCATCGCTGCCTCATCGTTCGAGTTTGGCATGCTCTCCGGCATTCCGGTCAGGCCGGTTAATCCGTTGGAAGATTTCGCGGAGCTTCGTTTCGAATTCCGTCGTCTCCGCCGAAGACTTGGCCGTCCGAACGCTTGGCTTATCCCCGGTCAGGCCGGTGGAATGCGCGTAGGATGCCGATTCAGCGGGATCCGTTAATCCCGTCATCGTCATCGCCATCGTCCTCTTCCGGTTCTCCTCCATCCGCGTCTGGCGCATAATCTCGGCCATCCGGTCGATGTTGGTCTTGCTCTTCGCCGAACTCTCCGCGCTTCTCGGTTGCGAAGTTCGCGAGGTGCTCTGTTTGCTCTTCGGCGCCGCATTCGAACTGCCTGCCGTCTTCGCTGAGCTTTGCGAATGCCCCTTCGAGCTACTTTTC